>CAJYHH010000655.1 GCA_913773825.1 Candidatus Sericytochromatia bacterium
TCTTTCGCTTACACCACTTACTGCCCCGGGTATCAAATCAACAGCCTTCCTTGACTTTAGCACAAAAAAACGGCTGATCAGGTCCCCTACCCTTGTTCTAACCATGTGTCCCTGACCAAAAACAGACTGTACAGAAAAATTGCTCGATCTCATTTTACCACTGGCTTTGTTAGGCTCATAATCGCAGCGTCACAATCCAAGAAATAATCCATCTGCAATTCCAGCCAGCCGCCTGTTATAGCCAGTATAATGGCAGCTATGGATAATGTTCATTTTATTGGTGTTACCGGCGGTTCAGGCTCAGGCAAGTCTACCGTCGCCCGCAATGTACTGGAAAAGGTCGGACCGGAACAGGTCACCTATGTCCAGCAGGATTCTTATTATAAAGATCTCAGCCATCTGCCGTTTGATATGCGCGCTCAGCTTAATTTCGACCATCCCGATGCTTTTGATAACGCTCTTTTTTCTGAGCATTTGGCAGCCCTCAAAGAAGGCAAAACGGTCGAACTACCACTTTATGACTTCAAAACCTATACCCGCGTCGGCTCTAAAACAATTCAACCTCGCCCCGTCATTATGGTCGAAGGCATTCTGGTTTTAGCTGACGAGATTATTCGCAAACATCTCAATATCAAGATCTATGTTGATACAGATCCGGATATTCGCATCATCCGCCGTTTAAAGCGTGATGTACTCGAACGGGGTCGCCAGCTTGAACACGTTCTGGCCCAGTATGTCGAAACCGTGCGCCCGATGCATCAGCAATATATTGAGCCCACGCGCCGCTTTGCAGATATTGTGATCCCCGAAGGCGGAAACAATCGCGTTGCGATGGATATGCTGATTACTAAAATTCAGGCTCTGCTGCGCCAGTAATGGCTGTTTACGAAGAAGGCCGCAAAGCCTCACGACGATATCTTAAGCTGTTGCTCAAGCTAGTGGGCACAGCTTTAGGGCTTGTGGTTGCCGGAACAGCAATCTGGGCCATGATTTATCGTGAGGCCGCAGCTTACTTGATTCAGTCAGCCAAAGGTCAGTCCCAGCTCTTGTTTACGGGTGAATCCGTTAGTGAACTGCTAAAAAAATCAGACACGAAACCTGAGCTCAAACATCAGTTAGAGTTAGTCAGCGAAGTCAAACAATTTGCCGAAGGTCAACTTAAACTCAGACCGACCCGCAATTACGAAAAATACGTTGACCTTCATCGCGACTATCTGGTGATGGTGCTGACAGCTTCTCCACCTTTAAAAATGGAATCCCATACCTGGTGGTTCCCCATTGTCGGCACGGTGCCCTATAAAGGCTATTTTGACAAAGAGATGGGCACAGCGGAACAGGCCAAACTAGAAGCAGAAGGCTTAGAAACACATTTTCGCCCTTCACCGGCTTATAGCACGCTGGGCTGGTTTCATGACCCCTTGCTTTCAACCATGATGCAGTACGGCGAGTATTATCTGATTAATACCGTGATTCATGAGTCTGTTCATGCCACTCACTGGATTCCAGGCGAAGTAACCTTTAACGAAAACATGGCCAGTTTTATTGGCAATCAGGGTGCGCTTCAGTTTTATGCTCATAAATACGGCAAAGACTCTAAAACCTATATTGATGCAGCCAATAAACTCGCAGATCAAGAGCGCTTTGCAGAATTTATGAACCAGACCGCTGAAAGCCTGGCAAAAATGTTCGACAGCTCCCTCAGCGACGACGAAAAACGGATTCAAAAACCCAAGCTGATTGCCGAGCTTAAACAGCGCTATGTCAAAGAGTTTTTGCCCACGCTTAAATCAGACGGCTACGCCGGCTTTGAAAAACGCGAGTGGAACAACGCAATGTTGATGTCCTACAAACACTATAACGCCGAGCAAAAAAAGCTCGATGAAATTTTCACCCAACAAGGCCGCGATATTCCGCGCATGATGGAATTTCTTAAGCAGCCTGACGTGATGAAGCATTTTCAGTCTTAGCAACCCGCAACGAGCTACTAGCCACTGGCTGCCAGCTCTTAAAAGCTGATTCCAAAGCTCACCATGCCACCGACCTGTGGGCGACTCTTGCTTAAGTCCATCGTGCTGGTTACACCCAGTTGCCAGTTGTCTTTGCGATAGTTAAAGCCAGCATAAGCGCCATATTTAGACGGCTCACGGACCCAGGCCGGGCTGGTAGCCGTCTGGCCTGCGCCTGAAGCAAAGCCAGCTGGATTGACATATCCACCGGCCATCACGTCAACCCGTGAATCTGCGCCATGACGGCGGTAAGTCACACCGGCAATCCCGGTTGTGGGCAGTGCCGTGTGTTTAGGCAAAGGAACTCCCGCTATGGTCGTTGAGCCCTGAGTCTGATCCAGACTGATAAACGAGCCCGGTACAGCCCCAGCATGTACACCATAAGTACTCTGAGTGCCATCACTACTTTTATGTTTCCAGCCGAGTTCAGTGACCATGCCAAAAGCACCGTCATCCATGCCACGGCCCTGCTGCCATTGGTTATTGGTGTCCATAAAGGGCTGCTGCTGGAAAGACTGGGGACGTGGGAACAGCAGAGTCATGCCAGCATGCATGCCGTTGTCATTGGGGGTCTGCAGGCGTAAAACACCGTCAGCTTCAATCTGAACCCCTTTAATCACTTCAAAGCCATCTGATGACAGCGCCCGGCTGATTGAGCTCATCATGCGCTGAGGATCAAAGGTGTGATAACGGGCTACAAACTCAATGGCAGAGCCCTGCATTTTAATCGGGCCAGCTTCAATTTTGACCTGGCCCCGACCGCTGGGGTCACCGATATAAACATGGGCGCGATTGGTTTCAATTGTGCCTAAAGCTTTAAGTTCATGCACATTGTCAAACTTAACGGACACAGGCATGCCGTTATAGCTGGAGCGGATTTCTGCCGTCATGGTTGAACCGTCAGAAGTGGGCACTAAGTGTAAAGCCGCACCAGTCGCTAAACCACTAATGCCTGTGGCTCGGACTAAAAAGCCTTCCATCTGTTTGATATCAACATCAATTTTTTGACCGGCAACATTGGCCTGAATATGGGTGCCTTTGATTTCATCAATAATCAAATCACCGCGCTGTGAATCCAGACTGACCTGGGCGGTACCGCCGCGTATCTGAACAGAAGCGTCTTTTGTGACAGCGTTGATATCTAAGCCTTCACCTCTAAATGTGTATTTGCCCTGGCCATCCTGATTAAAGCTCAGGCGCTGACCGCCCCCAAGCCGTACATCCAGATCATTTTGCTGCAGACGGATTTCACCGCCGTTAGGCACCTGTAAAAAAGCCTCACGCAGATAGCTGCCATCAGCTGACATCTCCATATGCATTCTGACGCGCTCACCGTTTTGAGTGCGCACCATCAGGTTTAGACCTTTTACAGCGGCTTCTGCATTGGCAACTTGTAAATCAGCCGAGGCCAATGCGCCAGTGGCTGTTTTTTCGAGAATTAAGTCAACGTTTTCGACTTTGACCTTCAGCTCAGACTCAAGCTGTTTAACCACTTTAGCTGAATCAATGTGCAGATGACTGCGCTGATCGTTATCCAGCAGACTGGCGCCGTTAATCTCTGCGCTCAGACCTTGTTTAGGAGCATTGACAGCGAGTTTATCAAAGCTGGCTTTGATTTCATTGCCCTGCTGGGTATAGCTGGCCTGAAGATTATCTAAAGCAGCGTTGAGTTCAGGATTGCTATAGGTATTATGGCCCGGCAGATGCAGGTTCATCCCCATAATGGCACCGTCAGCCCCTGTGCTGAGCTGCAGGCTGCGGACTTCTTCAAGACCTAATTTATGCTGAGGGGTATCAAGTTTAATCGTCTGGCCGGTAAAGTTAAACTGCTGGCCGCCGTCATTGAGTTGAGTGAGATCAGCGCCATATTGGCCCATTTCAAAGTTCAGGGGCTGGTTCTGGCCTGTCTGACCGTTAAACTTAACGCTGTCACCACCAAAATGAATCTTTTCAAGCAGGCCATCAGCGCCATAACGCGCGCTGAGCTCTGTGCCGCGCATATCCAGATTACCTTTGTCACCGGCGTACTGCAATTGCTCAACACCGGCTTTAATTTCAGACAACTGACCATTGTTGCCATAGTTCAGGCGAACTTCGCCACCCTGAGCCAGATCAACTTTGCCAAAATTGCCGCTATAGCTGCCCTGCTGAATAGCTCCAACTGCGTCACGTAACTGACCCTGTTCGTTGTAGTTGAGATCTAGTCTAGTCCCGGTTAAATCTAAGGCTTCAGTGCCCTGGGTCAGCTTGAGCTTGTCGGAGCTGGCGTGTACGCCTGATAACAAACCTGTGGCGCCATAGTCTAAGCTAAGGGCCGTTGTACCTTGAGTATCGAGTTGGCCCCAGGCACCGTCTAAGCGCAGGTTCTGGGTAGAGCCCGAAATCTGGCTAATGAGTCCGTTATCGTGAGTCTGTAGATTTAGAGTTGTGTTTTCAGCGTGGGCTTTTAAGTCTTTGCCCGTAAAATCGATAATCCCGCTGGTGGCCTGAATCGAAGCCAGCTGGCCATTATCCCGATAAATCGCTTCCAGTTTAGTATCACCTCGGGTTGTCAAAGCACCGGCTGTGCCCTGGTAGTTAACATCTCCCACTTTTGCGGTGGCTTGAGACAGCAAGCCGCTAGCTCCGTAATTGAGCTGCAGACCTAAACCTTTGGCACTGAGGTTATCACCAGCGGCACTGCGCCAATCTAAACTGCCTATGCCCGCGTCTGCCTGCTGCAGACTGCCGTCTGGACGATAGTTGAGATTAGCTCCAAAATCAGTCACTTTAAGACTGTCATTAGCCCGACTTAAATCCAGACTGCCAATGCTGGTACCAGCCTGACTGAGTTTGCCATCTGGGCCATAAAGCAGCTTAAGCTGAGCATCACGGGCTGATAAATTACCTTGTTCGGGATGCTGCCAATCTAATGCTTTAATCCCGCCCTGCATCTCTTGCAGCACTCCACCTGGACCATAGTTGAGTTCTAATCCAGCACCACTTACATCCAGTTTGCCGCCATTGCCCTGATAAGTCAGGCCATCACTTGCGGCTTTGGCATGAGTCAGCAGACCGTCAGCGCCATAGTTGAGATTCAGACTCGTCTGACCTTTAGTAGCTAATTGACCTTCTGCGCCGGTATAAGTCAACTGACCCATACTGAGATTAGCCTGAGACAGCAAGCCATTTGTGCCATAATCCAGGCGGCCGTTGAGATTTGCGACATTTAGCTGGCGATTGGCATCTTGCCAGTTAATGTTTTGAGCCTGGCCATTCACTTGCTGTAAGGTCCCGTCAGGTCGGAACTGAATTCCGGCTTGAGCCTGAGTGAGCTTTAACTGCTGACCGGCCTGGGAGAGTTCAACCTGCCCAAGCTGAGTATTGACACCATTCAGGCGCCCATCAGGGTAGAAGTTGGCGCTGAGTCCAGAATCACGAGCTGTCAGGCTTTCGCCATTGGCTCCGCGCCAGTCAATGCGCTGGCTTGAAGCAGATAACGCACTCAGGCTGCCCTGTTCACCAAAACTGGCATCTAGTTGGGCTCCATCAAGCTCAAGCGCCTGAGCGCCGCCGGTATAGCGGAACTGGTCTACTTTGCCTGCGACCGTATCAATCACGCCATCAGTGCCATAGTTAAACGTCAACTGACCACCCTGGGCACTGAGACTGCGTTCAGGACTTTGCCAATTGAGGCTTTGAACTTCGCTGCTGATAGTAGAGAGTTTACCGTCAGGATGGTAGTTGAGTTTAAGGCTACCGCCGCTGAGTTCACCCCTTTGAGTGGCGTCGCGATAATTCAGTTTTTCGCCATGGGCGCTAAATTCGCGAATCTGCCCGCTTGCGTCGCGCTGCATCTCAAGGGCGGTTTCACCCTGGGTGCTGACTTGAGTGTTGCCGTTTTGCCAACTGACATCGCTTGAAGCCATTTTGAGCAGTGAGCTACCGTCTGGGCGAGTCAGCATATCAAATGAACCGCTACCTGCTTTAACAACGCTGTCGCCGGAATGGACAGCAATGTTTTCGCCCGCATAACGCAACTGGCTTGCACCCGTATTGTCATCACTTTGCATCGCAAAGACCAGCGAATCAGCGCTGACTAAGGTTTTGCCGTCGTTATAGTTAAAATCCTGAGCGCCTGTTACCAGACTTTTAACGCCATTGCTCTCACTTTGCCAAAGGCCTGAAGAACCCGCTGTGATGCGTGAGTCGCCATTGGTATAAAGCAAACTATCACTTGCCGCTTCAAAGCTTTCTGGAGTCTGAACCAGACGAGCATTAATCAGCTGAACCTGGCCATTACTTTCGTCAATTTTGACTTCACGAGCCTGAATCAGGCTGCTGCGAGCATTGCGGTCAATCTGAGCGGTGACGCCTTTGAGCAAAACATCTGTGTTGGGTGTATCAACAGCCAGGCTGGCCATTTGCAGGCGATCCAGTGAGCCCATCTGAATACTGGCCTGTTGACCTAGGACCTTTGTAGAACCATTTTGCAAATAAAAGCCAGGAGAATTTAAGCTATAGGCGCCAGAACGCCGATCCTGACTAAGGCGGGTACCGGCTGGCAATAAAAAGGTGTTGCCTTTGTCGCTATAAACCAAAGGAATCGGCATCGTAACAGGAAAAAGCAGTGGGGGAAGCTTACCTTGAAACTGATTCATGCCATCAGCATAAGTATCAATTAACTTGGCCATGCCGCCGCCAATATTGCCAGGCCCGCTTCTGACACCGTCAAACGCCAAATCAGCCAGTTTATTAACCGGTTTGGCCACGCCTAAAGACTCACCCGTCAGGCGCTGGAGCTGGCTGGAAGCCTGAGCCAGTTGATTAGAAAAAGCTTGAGCGGCTTCAGTACCCGGCGATAAAGTCCCGCTATTAAGCACTTGGTTTAAGCTGTCTGTTAGTTGAGTAACCTGAGCAGCCGCATCAGGCCCCAGTGCTTTAGCCGCACTGTGATTGAGTTCAGCCACAGTGTTCTGAAGAGCTGGAATATCCAGATTTTGCTGATTAGCTAAAGACTGAAGCTGTTCACCAAACTGACTCAATTGACCAGCAGCTGTTTGCTGGCGCAAATTTTGGACAGCAGCTGCAATTTGACCATCACCCGCACGGCTAATGGTACTCACTAACTGATTGAGATCGCCTAGCAGTTCGGGCGATAAATT
Organism: Candidatus Sericytochromatia bacterium; assembly: GCA_913773825.1. GTDB lineage: Bacteria > Cyanobacteriota > Sericytochromatia > UBA7694 > UBA7694 > CAJYHH01. Next base: position 7,151 of record CAJYHH010000655.1, read on the forward strand.
TCGGCTGGAAGACAGTGCGGCATCTGCCATGGCTACAGCGTTGCGAATAACGCCTAAATCTTCTTCGTAATGCTGGACAAATAGAGGTGTTTCCTGAGCTTTAGGGGCAATTAACTCATATTGGCGGCGCAGTAGCTCATCGCGCAGACTCATCACAATCAGATTTTCAGCCGTCAGCGCTTTAGGCGCAGATTGTGTGCGCTGCAGCTCACCGTTTAAAAGACTGGCCTCAGCAGGTGTTGCAGTGCGGTTAACAGCTCGCGTGAGTTGAGTCAGCGCGGTTTTGACGGGAGGATCCAGCAAATTACCCATCTGTAATTGCTGAGTCAGGTTACGCAGTAGCTGATGCTGTTCAGCTTGATTTTGGGGCTTTTCAGGCTGTTGTAAAACCTGGGCCAGTTTATCGAGTGTCTGATCAATTTGCTGTCTGAGCGCAGCCGGAACAGGTTTCGCACTTATGGCCAAGCGTGAGTTTAACGCTGACTGCAGATCCTGTAAAGCTTGCCCAGGCAAACTGCCTGTTTGGGGTTTAAAGAGCTGAATCGCTGTAGCAGCATGGCCACTGTTAGCGGATACCTGAAGCGGTGTATCGGCTGTACGTCCAGGCTCACTGAGCGAAGGCAGCGGCTGGGTTGGGGGGCTCAACGAAGAAGCTTGTGTCGCTTGAGCAGACTGAACAGCAGCCCGTTGTTTAGCCTGAGCAAGTGAAGGCAAGGGCTGGGTTCTGGCAGCTGGGGACAGGTTTAGAGGCTGGCCGGGGACGCCGGTTCTATCAGAACGAAATTGTGGCACGTCAACAGACTCATTTGCTGGAGATTTTCACTCATGCATTATAGCCCGGCCCGGCAATAAAATTGCCTCGGGCCGGGAAGTTTGTCAGAGAAGCAGACTCAGAGTGTTTAGGCCGGCTTTTAAGCTGACTTGACCTGCCAGAGCGAGTCCACAAAATCGCCCTGTGAATCCAGAAAATGCTCAGCCAACTCAAAGCCAGATTTGGCAGCCAGTTCTTCGATTCTAGGCAGCGTGTATTTGCGAGAGATTTCTGTATGAATGGCGTCCCAGGCCTCAAAGTGAAAAACCTCACCCAGGGTTTCGATATAAACATCCTGGCTACAGGTGCTGACCAGATAAGCCCTCATCTCACCGGTTTCGGGGTGATAGCTCGGAAAAAATTCAAAGTGCTCAGGATTAAAATCGCCACCCAGCTCGCGATTAATTCTGTGAAGCAAATTGCGGTTAAATTCCTGGGTAACGCCTTTGCTATCATGATAAGCAGCTAAAATCCGCTGTGGTTCTTTTTTGAGATCAAAGCCTGTTAATAGACAATCGCCAGGACTGAGTAAAGCATAAAGCTGACGCAAAAAATCTAGAGTTTGTTCAGTTGAAAAATTGCCGATATTAGAGCCTAAAAACAGCACAAGCTTGGGCCGACCATTGCTTTTTAAACTATCTAAAGCCGCAAAATACTCAGCCTGCTGGGGAACTAAATCCAGCTCAGGCAGCCAGTTTGAAAAATTTAGCTGAATATCTTTAAGTGCCTGCTCAGAAATATCAACTGGCAGATAGCGAAAACGCCTTTGCTTAAGCAGTTCTGCGAGCAATAAACGGGTTTTGGTTCCATCACCTGCACCAAACTCAATCACATCAAAATCTGCCCAGTCAGGCAATCGTTTGGCAATATCAGCGCTGCGTTGTTCTAAAATTGAATATTCAGCCCGCGTCAGATAATACTCAGGCAAAGCCATAATCTGTTCAAACAGTTTGCTGCCTTCAGCATCATAAATATATTTTGAAGACAACCAGCGTGGACGCGCACTAAGGCCATCCTGGACATGATTGGCAAAATCACGCTTCACGTCCTCGTCTCGCATCTGAATGGCTCCCATATCCCGAATCTCAATCTTTAATCCCATCATTCTTCCCCCACAACTTAATCCCTAACGTCATTCCCAGTTTCTAACTAACAAATTTCTCTACAGCATTATTGACTGCAGGCCAGGCGAATACCGGTAAATTGCCAGCGCTTATCAGGCTGAAAAAAGTTGCGGTAACTGGCTCGAATATGATCTCTAGGTGTAGCGCAGGAGCCGCCTCGCAGCACCATCTGATTACACATAAATTTTCCGTTGTACTCTCCCACAGCACCCTCCCGTTTATTAAAGCCTGGATAGGGCAAATAGGCGCTCTGAGTCCATTCCCAAACATTACCCCAAAAGTCTGGTCCTGAAGGCGCTTGTGGCTGATACAGATGTTTGTCCATAAAAACGGCTTGTTCTGGGATTTGGGGCTGATGAAGCAAAACCGCTACTTCCCATTCCTGCTCAGTCGGCAGACGGGCTCCTCGCCAGGCAGCATAAGCATCTGCTTCGTAATAGCTGACATGGGTTACTGGTGCATCTAAATCTAGTGATTTGAGACCTGACAAGGTAAACAGCTGCCATTCACCCTCTGAACCCTCAGTCTGGTGCCAATATAAAGGAGCTTTAATCTGCTCTTGTTGCACCCAGGCCCAGCCATCACTGAGCCAGTGTTCAAAATGCTGATAGCCCCCATCAGCTATAAACTCAAGATACTCTCGGTTTGTCACAGGCCGAGAGGCAATTTGAGCAGCATGAATAAAGGTTTTATGGCGTCCCTGTTCATTATCAAAACAAAATTTAGCCCCTTGATGACCAATCTCATAGAGCCCTTCAGGAATCGCTAACCAACCCTGGCTTTGTGCTTCAGCCTGCTCAGCAAAAACTGACTGATAGGCTGGCAGCAGGGGATTACAGCCAAGAATATACTTGATGTCCGTTAAAAGAAGCTCCTGATGTTGCTGCTCGTGATTTAGACCTAGTTCAATCAGTTGCCAATGCTCTGCACTTAGATCCGCTTCTAAAAACAAAAGCTGCATACTGGCATCAACACGTTCACGATAAGCTTTAACAGCATCTATGTCAGGGCGTGTCAGCCGCCCACGCTGACTGCGCAATACTCTGGGCCCGGCAGATTCATAATAGCTGTTAAACAAATAAGCATATCGCTCGTCGCAGACTCGATAATCAGGGAGATTAGGCTTTAATAAAAAAGTCTCAAAAAACCAGGAAGTATGGCCAAGATGCCATTTGGGCGGTGAGACATCATCAATCGGCTGCGAACAACAGTCCTCGCTGCTTAAAGGCGCGACCAGCTCTAAGGTTTGTTGACGAACGTGGGAATAGGCGTCGATTAAACGCTGCTCTCTGGACATTAAAAGGTTTACCAGTTATCTGCAAATATCTTTAAATATTAATATATCTGATATCCAGCATCTTGGCAATCATGCAGATTCGCCTAGAAACGTTTAGTTGAGTCCAGCCTGATGACGCAGAAAATTAACTTCTTCTGAGCTTAACTCTCGAGACTGAGCTTCAGCTAAAGAGCCTAACTTAAGCTGACCCATTGCTTGACGCTGTAACGTGACAACTTGCCAGTTCATGATTTCACACATCCGTCTGATCTGACGTTTTTTACCTTCACGCAGACGGAATTCAAGTACAGCGCCATCTCGTTTGGGGCTGATTTTACGAATCTGAGCAGGCTGAGTGGGGCCATCATCCAAGAGCACGCCCTGACACAGGCGCTCAAGCTGCTCATTGCGGACTTCTCCCTTAACCGTTACGCGATAGCGTTTTTCGACATGGTAACGAGGATGCAACAGACGCTGAGTCAGTTCACCGTCATTGGTCAGCAGAAGCAAGCCACAGCTATTGCCATCAAGTCGCCCGACTGGATGCAGATGATGATATTTAGCTGGCAGCAAATCATAAACCGTCTCCCGGTTATGGGTATCTCCGCGACTGACCAGATAACCTACCGGTTTATTCAGCATGAGATAACAAAGTGCGGGCTTATCTTGGACTAAACAACCGTCCAGACTGACCGAATCAGATGCCCTGACGCTGGTGCCAAGCTCTGTCACTACTTTACCGTTAATTGCCACTCGTCCGGCGACGATCATCCGCTCTGCCTCTCGCCGTGAAGCCAATCCAGCCTGAGCTAAAAATTTTTGTAAACGCAGCTGATTTTCCATGAAGTATTTGCCCTTAATTTGCCCCTAAAAGGTGTCGCCATTACAAGGTGGAATTTCCAACTGGGCTGGCAAAGAATAAAGATGCTGCAGACTGGCGGTATCGCGCCGACTGAGCGATTCAACACCGGTCAGAGTATAAAGATGGGCAGACATAATATCATCACGACTGCTGCTATGGGGCAGACCCAGACTATGACCTACGGCATGACGCGCCAGCATTAAAAACGTCTCTGAATCATAAGCTGGCTCTGTGGAACTAGGACGCAAAGGTAAAAACAGCTGAGCGCTATGGCGCAGTCTGGCACCTGGCATCAGCTCTGCGCCCGGATAAAGAGCCAAGCCCCAGCTGCTTTCAGATTCCGGAAAAATCGGCACCCAAACCGCTTTAATCTGGGCCAGTTCAGGTTGACTGACATAGACAGGCGTAAGCTCGGCCTGAGCCTGAGCCCAGTCATTAAAAGCCTGTTTAACTAAGTGAAGATGACTAGCGGGAGTGCCCTTAGGCGGATTGGGCAAATAGACTTTTAGCGGTAATTCTTCCGGTAACCAACGTGATCGCACAAAAAATTCCAGCGGCTGTCTAAAATCGCAGAGATAATGATCATCAGGCGGAATATAAGCCTGGGCCGGCAGGGTCGATAAACCAAACAGCGCAATGGCCAAAACTTTTAGCTTGATTGGCATTCCCTTACCTCAGCAACTCAGATGTTTAATCTTGCTTAGTTCAAGCAGTTGTTTGAATAGTAACATGCCCCAACAACAGGCTCAGTAAGCATCTAGGCAAAAACAAACAAATGCCGGACTGTGAAGCCCGGCGATCGCGTAGAGAGTAGAGATTTGCATCGGCATAACCACGACTTGATTATGTTCTGCCTTAAAAAAGCCAGAAAGACGTTTAACCGTCTCCTGTCTTTTATTATCTCTCTGCCCCTCTAACTTGGGCATAGGATGGTCAAAGACAAAAGTTAAGCCCCACTCAAGTTTGGTTTAATCTTGAGCAGGGCTTATCAATCAGACTGAGACTTTATTTAGCCATACCAATAATTCCGCAGGCCAGACGGCCGCCAGCGTCACCAGTCGGCTGGGTTTTTAAGTCATCAGCTTTGGCGTGTACAATCAGACCCCGTCCGAGAACAGCGTGAAGGCCATGGGTCATGGGGATTGAAAAATCAAATTTAGCGACCCCATTGGCATCTGCTTCGAGATTGCCAAAATCACCGCTATGGCGCATTTTATTTTCAGGAGCGGCATGTTTTTGTCCCGTCAGAGACAGATGACTACCAGCTGAAGTGGCGTCAGGAGCGCTGCAATCGCCAAACTCATGAACATGAAAGCCATGTTTACCCGGCGTCAGGCCTGAGATCTGACCCCAAACCCGCAGCTGACTGCCATTGTTAGCCAACCAAGCCCAACCTGTGGTTTTAGAATCTTTAGTCGGCATCATGACCGCTTTTGCTTTTTCGCCAGCTGACATAGCAGGCATTGAAACTGCGGCCAAGATACTTAGACCCAATACAAATTTCAGCGCTGTTTTTATCTTCATGCTCGATATCTCCTCGGACAAATGTTTCAAATAAACAAATAAAATATAGTAATATTTTAAACTAATGACAAGCGGACAGAGACGATTTTAACAACATTGAAATCCCTGATTTGACAAGGATTTTTGGCTTATTTGGGACACAACTGACACAGCGGCTAACACGCACTGTTACCATAAAGCTATGACAGCATCAGAATCTCTAGCATCATCTAAACGCGTCTTAATGGTCTATAACGGTGGCACCATTGGGATGAAGCGTAGCCAAGATGGCTATGCGCCAGAAACAGGTTACCTTCAGGCCCAGATGGAAGCGATTCCAGCCTTTCGCCATAGCAGCCTGCCGCAATGGGAGATTCTTGAACAACAGCCTCTGATTGACTCATCTAATATGCACCCTGATCGCTGGTGGGGGATTGCCCAGGATATTGCCAGACATTATGACGACTATGATGGCTTTGTCGTTCTGCACGGAACAGATACGCTGGCTTATACGGCTTCAGCTTTACCGTTTATGCTTCAGGGGCTGCGTAAACCCGTGATTCTGACTGGCTCACAGATTCCACTTTGTGAAATCCGCAATGACGCTCAAGAAAATCTGATTACCTCTTTATTATTAGCCGCCCATTATCCGGTCCCAGAAGTCTGCTTGTATTTTGGCGGCCGCCTGATGCGAGGCTGTCGCTCAGTTAAAATAGACGCAATGGGTTTTCAGGCATTTGCCTCTCCTAATTACCCATTATTGGGCCAAGCCGGGATTGAAATTGAGATTTTTTGGGAGCGCGTCAAAACCGCGCCGCTTCAGCCACCGGCCTTGACGATTCAAGCCCTTAATAAAGCAACTGTTGGCGCCTTGCGTCTGTTTCCAGGCATTTCAGCCACTGTGCTTGAAAACATGCTCAAACCCCCTTTACAAGGACTGGTCTTAGAGGCTTATGGGGTCGGGAATGGCCCAGCCAATGATCCGGTTTTTCTTAGAGTCTTGCGTCAGGCCTGCGAGCGTGGAATTGTAATTGTTGACTGCACCCAGTGCATTATGGGTCACGTAGATCTCAGGGGTTATGCCACAGGGCGAGCACTCTCTGAGGCAGGTGTTCTTAGCGGCGGTGATATGACCACAGAAGCCGCACTCGCCAAACTTTATTACCTGCTCAGCGCAGGTTTATCACCAGCAGAAGTCAGAACCCAGATGCTTGAAAACCTCTGTGGTGAATTAACTCTTAGCGATTAAGCTTCGGGTTCAAAATTTGGCCATTGATGCTCGCTGAGGGTTTTGAGCAAAGTCAGCACATCAGACTGCTCAGCCAGACGATAACGCGCCCAGGTTTGAGCTTTGCCGACTTTAATCGTAAAGCTGCCGTCTGGCAAAACCTGCATCATGTCCTCATCGGTTACATCATCCCCAATCGCCATAATCGCAGTCTGAGCATGCTCACTAAAATATGACTCTAAAAAATTGCGAATAAAGTAGCCCTTATTAGCCTCAACCGCACGGGCCTCAATCACTTTATCTCCCGATAAAATTGAGACGGGTAAGTTAGACAAACCCACTTCCAGCTCCTCTTTGAGTTTACGGGCCTGATAACGGCCAAACTCAGCAGGCGATTTACGGTAGTGCCAGGCAATTGAATACTCTTTGTGCTCAACAAGCGATCCCGGCACGCGACGGCTATAATCAGTCATAATGCGCTCAGCGCTTGGATACCAGGCATCAATCGCAGTCCAGATCAAAGAAACAGATTCATCACGCTGATGATCATAGAGTTTAGCTCCGTGTTCTGCAGCCAAAGATACCGGAACCCCTTGAAACTGCTCGCGTAAAAAGTTTAGATCACGTCCCGAAATAATCACAACTTCAATATGAGGCAGGCTGGTCAGCTTCATTAACAGCTCTCGTGTACTTTCTGGCAGAGTTGCCAGTTTAGGTTCAGAACGAATCGGCACCAGCGTTCCGTCATAATCTAAAAAGAGCAATAAAGGTGAGGTAATCCGGCTTAAAAAATTGTCCATAAAAGCCGGTTCAAGCAGCTTCATCTCAATTTGAAGCCGCTCTATCGAAACCACGTCTTCGCTGAGCTCTTCCATAAACGAAGCGGCCCAATCTGTTGCGGTATAACCTTTTAAAAATTCTTGCATGGCCTGATTACGCAGCTGACGCTCGTCTAAGGGCATCATCAAAGCTTGATAAATTTTTTCAGCTGAGCCAAAGGCATCCCAGGGATTAATCGTCAGCACAGAGCTCAGCATCGAAGCGGCACCCGTAAATTCACTTAAGACAACCATGCCAGGATTATCCAGCTTCTGACTGACAATGTATTCCAGAGCGACCAAATTCATGCCGTCCCGACGAGAGGTAACTAGCATGACATCTGCTAGCTGGTACAGCGCTAGCAGCTCCTGAAAACCCACTGAAGAATACATATACTGAACCGGTACATAATTTGGACGGCTAAAAGCACCGTTAATCTCGCCAACTAAACGCTCAAATTCAGCGCGAAGCTTCTGATATTCTTCAACATCTTGTCTAGTCGGAATCGCAATTTGCAGCAGTGAAACCTGCCCCTGCAGCTCCGGATGCTGTTCTAGCAGGGCTTTAAACATCTGGAGCTTAAGAATCAGACCTTTGCTATAATCCAACCGATCAACACCCAGAACCAAATGTGAATAGTGACGATTCGCTTTATAGCGCTGATAAAAAGCTTCTGTGACGGGGCCTGCAGCGGTCTGCATAAAATTTTCAACGTCAATGCTGACCGGAAAAACACCCAGACGAATATTACGGTTTTGCCAATGCAAACTCAGCATATTAGAATCCACGTCGAGTACACCTAACAGCGCATTACAGAAGTGACGCAGATAAGCATAATCATGAAAGCCGATTAAGTCAGCCCCTAAGACGCCTTTTAGTAGTTCTTCACGTACAGGCAACTGTCTGAAAAGCTCAGAACTCGGAAAGGGGATATGCAAAAAGAAGCCAATTCTGACGTTGAGGTCTCGCTCACGCAGATACTGCGGCACTAAAAACAGATGAAAATCATGAACCCAAATAAAATCCCCAGGTTGTGAAATTTCAGCAATTGCGTCTGCAATCTGGCGATTGACAGCCATAAACGATTGCCAGTTAACCGGATCAAATTTTATTCGTCCGCCTTCGTAATGAAACAGCGGCCAGAACACATCGTTAGAGATTCCGTTGTAATAGTGTTCATAATCAGATTCGTTGACAAAAACAGGGTGATAAGCCTTTTTAATGTCATCTGGCTGCTCTGCCCACAGGCTTGGCGTCATGCCATCAGGCGCAATGCCGGCCCACAACATCGGGGCCTCTGTATGAACGCCCGAAAGCGCTGTGACCAGACCACCTGAACTTTTTTTGAGTTCGCCATTTTCAAACTTTGAAAACGGCAGTCGATTACTAACGATAATCCAGCGCATAGGTTGAACGATTCCCACTTAAGAGTTTAGCAGTCTGAATAATACCGACATGTGTGTAAGTCTGCGGAAAGTTTCCGTACATTTTGCCTGTTGAAGGCTGAGTATCTTCTGAGAATAGCCCCAGATGATTGCCTGATTTCAGCATATTTTCAAACATGGCTCGCGCTTCTTTTTCAGCGCCAGTTAAATACAGCGCATGAATCATCCAGAACGTACAAAAATTAAACGCACATTCTGGCAAGCCAAAATCATCCTGAGCAACATATCTAAACACATGGCCATTTTGCATCAAGCGCGCTTTATACGCTTTAACTGTCGCGACAAAACGCTGATCATGGGGGTCAATCATACCCAAAATAGGCATCAACAGCACAGCCGCATCAGCATCATAGCCTTCATAAGACATGGCAAACATCTGCAATTCTTCATTCCAGGCCCGCTCTAATATTTCAGCCTTCATGGTGGCAGCGGTTTGACGCCATTGCTGAGCAATTTCGCTGGCATTCATCACTTCCGCAATTTTTGCGCCGCGATCTAAAGCAACCCATATCATCAGCTTTGAAAAAGTATGATGTCGGAATTCATTGCGGAACTCCCAGATACCTGAATCGGTTTTATCAAAGGAATCAATCGCTGCAGCGACCAATTCCTGAACCAGTCCCCATTCTTCTTTGAGGGTTCCATAATCGCCGTAGTTTAGGCGAAGGTCAAAGAACAAGGGATAAAGCGAAAGAATCATTTCGCCATAAATATCATATTGTTTGTGAGTATAGGCCTGATTGCCGACTCTCACAACTCCGCTGTCAGCAGCCCCTCGTAAATGAGTCAGTTGATACTCATCAAGTTTAGATTCACCCAGAATGCTGTAGAGCGGCTGGAGATTTTCGATCCCATTGCGGCAGATGTTTTTCAGAAACAGAATAAATTTTTCCATTTCTTCAAAGTGCGCTAAACCTGAAAACACATCGATCAGAAAATAGCTGTCGCGAATCCAGCAATAACGATAATCCCAGCAGCGTTCTGAACCATGTATTTCTGGTACAGAAGTTGTCGTTGCGGCAATCGTCGCACCCGTGTCTTCAAATAAATGCAGCTTTAGCGCCAAGGCTGAACGCATGACTTCAGCCTGGTATTGGGGTG
>CAJYHH010000656.1 GCA_913773825.1 Candidatus Sericytochromatia bacterium
ACACCGACTGGTGCAGATCTAAACGGTGACGTGGTGATTCAGCCAGGAGATACCCAGCTGCCGCCGATCAGTTCAAGCCTTTGGACAGCTTGGTCCAGATGAATACCCAGATAAATACCCAACTGAAAACACGGTTTGTTAAACTCTCGCTGTTCGCTCTGGCTCTTACAGCCTGTCAGCCTGCTGTTCAGTTAATTCCTTTGCAGACTGAGACGCTAAAGCCTGCAGTAGAAAATCTGATTGATGTCAGTCAGGGGCAAGCTCTGAACCAGGGTGGCCGTCTGAGTGTCCACATTCGCTATGACTCAAGCTTTAAAACCCAGATTTTGCCCTGTACGATTAACACCCATCTACAGAGTTATCGGGTGTTTTTGCTGAATGGCAACCCCTCATTTGGCGTGAGCGCCCCCTTTGGCCTGCTCAATGACATCAGCTCGCGAGTAGTCGGCAGCTGGTACGGCATCAATAAAAATGGTTTAAATTCTCCGGCTGGCACCCAGACGATTACGTTTCAAAATGTGCCAAGCGGCCAGTATTATGTGGCCTTTGCGGCTTTTAGCGGTACAGCTGGCAGTGGAAGTAATATTACTTCGCTGACAGCCTTGCTCAGCAACGGATCTATTGTCGGCACTGGGGCTGTCACCGTGACCGACAGCGGCGGTGAGGCCGGTGCTCCAGGCCGCGTCAATATTGGTCCGGCTCCTGATTTCCCGATTCAAAACGGCAGCAGCGCCCCATTGGGCGCCACCCTTCGACTTGCTGCGATTGGTTGTTTATGATGTCTAAACCGCTTGCTTTGCTTCTAAGTGTCAGTCTAACAGCCGCTTGTACTCCTTCTGCTGAAAAGGCTTTATTGGCTCAGTTACCTCTTGCTCAGGCCTGGCAGGTTCATCTGCCCGGTCAATCAGGCGCCAGTCTGGCAGTAAAAATTCTTCCCGCCAGCGATCAGCATTTAGGCGCTTTTAATACCCAGGCTTCTTTGCCTGGAGCTCAAGAAAAACAAGTGTCAGATATTCAGGCTTATCGGGTTTTTGTCGTCAGTTCCAGCACAGCCCCGTCTGGCCTGCTCAACCCTTATGCCAGTCAGATTGTTACGGTCAGCGATAATAACGCTGCCAGCCAGACCATTGTGTTTTCTAATCTGCCAACCGGCAGTTTTTACGCCTGTGCAGCGGCCTTTGGGCACAGCTCAGTGTTTAACGCCGATACCAATCTGACCGAAGATCTGGGCGCTCTGACCACCTATGCGGAAGGGCCGATTGCCTGCTCGACCATGGGCGGAGATAGTCCTGGTTTGCCAGGTCAGGTGCGTGTGGATCCCAACGGACAACTGCTCACCAGCGGTGTGGTAGGTATTTCGCTCAATCTGCGCAGTCGCCGTGGCGCAATGATTGATGCCCGTTTAGCGGTTCAGGACGGCCTTTAAGAGCCCTGATGGCCGTCTTAAAACAAGTGCTCTTGATCTGATTGATTTTGCTCTCCTTAATTTGACATAATTTGTCAGACAAATTATTCACCCTTCAGACACCCGATTATTCCCATGATGCCTGTAAATGTGTGCTTTTAAACCCAGTCGATCATCCAAATTGCTTAGTTTATTCTTTACCAGCCTGCTGCTCAGCCCTGGGTTCCTGACTGCCTGTCAGCTTAATAGCCGCATGGGCGGGATTTAAAACTTTTAACCCACTTTCCCGCTCCTGCATTTGCTGTTCAGGCAATTCCTGTGGGCAGCACCGCGATTAGTGTGGCGATTTATCGGCCTGATCAAAAAAATCCTGAACATTCATTTGTGTTAACACCAGCTGAACCGAGTCGCCAGCTAGGTTTGTTGGAGCCCGGCGCTCGTCCCGTCGTTGCGCTGGCCTTTGACAAAAACAATCATCTATTGGCTGGTGGCACCGCTCAGGCGACTGTTTTGGCTGGCCAGACCAGCCAAAACAGCCAGGTCAGCCTTGAGCGGACCGCTGAATACAAGCCAGAAACCGCTCAACTGCAGCAATTGACAAGCCTCTTGCCAGCCACTCAAGCTGCAACGGGAGTCAGCTCCGTTGACAGCCCAAACCCAGGTGTTTTAAGTGGCGGGACCGTGATAATCCCTGTGATCGGAAACAAGGAACAGGCTGCTCAAGGCATGGCCACTTCGGTTCCCAGTGCTGTGGCCAGTACCCTTCATACACTGCCAGCGCCAGTTGCTTCAGTGCTACCCGTGATTGGCCTAAGCGCTCCAGTCAGCCCAACAGCTACTTCAACCCCCACTCGTGCTGTACAAGCTACAGCTGTGCCGACGGCTAAACCAGTCTGTGTATTGGGAGTCTGTCTTTAATTCTAGACAGCTTGAGCTAAAGTTAAAGGTCTGCAGAAGCATTCCTTCCTGCAGACCTTTTGTGATTAACAGAGCAGTCCGCCATACTGGTGTACTGTAAACAGAAGTGTGGCAGTGTGGTGATTTTAAAACGTCTAGTTCAGGCAGCTCAGGTTATAACGGCCTTGATTGGAAACAATGGCGTTAGCAATCACGCTTGCTGAGGCATTGGCCGTTGCGCCACCCGTGCTGACTGCTGTATTAAACTGAGCTTCCAGGGCAGTGCCCAGTGCTTTGGCTGTCTGATCGCTGCTTGCTTTCATACAGTTCAGCGCGCTGCGCATCTGGGCTTCGTTATAGGTTTTGCCAGTCGTGACGGTTGCGGTCACTGAACCACTTGCGCCTGCGGAAGCGCCAGGTGTAGGAGAGCTGCTGGCTGAAGGGCTGGCGCTTGGATTTGGATTGGTGCCGGGTGCCGGGCCACAGGCTGCGAGTAACATAGCGGTGAGTCCCAGGGCACTGATTAACTTAATGCTCATGATCATTCCTTTTAAATTGGGTTGAAGTGAGAATCTGCAGGCCTAGTATAGCGCCAGTTAAGAGATCAGCCAAATGAGCCCGCTTGAATTACCTGGGCGCTTCAGCACTCTGGCGCTGCTTAAACGCTTCAAGCATGCTTTGTTTGAGGCCTTCCAGTAATTCATCAATGATTGATTCATGCTCACTAAGCTCTGTACTGGCCAAAACGCGCTCCAGGGTTCCGGCTAGTTTGCGGACGGCTGTTTCTGTCAACAGACTGGTTTCTGGCACATCAGCAGAGACAGCAACGGTTTGGCAGGCCAATTGAACCTCTTGTTTGCGGCCTTTCAGCATATTGCGCAAAGCAGTATCTTCATTGAGCAAATCCTGAACCATACGCTGTAGAGCGGGGGCCTGGGGGGATTGTAAATGTTCATGACTGAGCAGAACTTCCGCTTTATCGCGGTAAAACAGACAGCGTAAGGTTGCGGTCAGGTTGGGGTCTTTTTTAAATTCAAGCGTAAAGTAAATATCCGGTTCAGCCACACCAGATAAGGGATAAAGGTCAAATAGACAATAATCTCCAGAGGGCAAACCATAAGGATTCTCTTTACCCAGTCTTTTGCGTTTGCAGTAGATATTTTTAACTTTCTGAGGAAACAAACTGGCATAACTTAAACGCATCTACAACTCCCCATTAGCGATAGCATAAATCTTTAGCTTATTTTAACCAAAAGCTGATTCAAATAGATAGCGCCTTGAGCTAGGTCAGAACTAGGTCAAATCTGGTACAGCATGTAAAACGCTGAAAATTTAAAGTCATGTGTAACAAAACAAAAGCTCCGGCAGGGGCCGGAGCAGCGTAGAGAGATATTATGAGAAACTTTTACTAAAAACGATGGGCTAAAAGCGTTTATTCACGCTCGTCGGCTTCGCCGATCAGCTCCATTGGGGTCATGGCGCCAGGTAAGCTGCCGCGGGTTGCGGGTGCAGCCGGATTAGCAGGGGTGCGCTTGTTGCAAGCGGGGTGATCGTAAGCCGGCAGATTTTTGTGATCAAAGGCGGCTGAGCGAATTCTGATGTACTCATCCACATACTGCTTGGCGATCAGCGGAGATTTTACAATCAGCATGTTTTCCTGATTTTTGGTCTGAGCGCTTTTCGAGAAGTTGTAAGAGCCCGTCACCACAGTGGTGTCGTCGATGATCATGACTTTGTGGTGCATCAGAGCCTGGTTGCCGTCACCTGCGGTCATCACTCCTGCTTTTTTCAGATCCCAGTAGATCGAATACTGAGGAATCAGGCACTCGTCGAAGATACCTTCCACTTTGACGCCAGCGGCTTTTTTCTCAAGCATGATTTTTAAGATTTCTTTGTCAGTCATCGAGAAAGCCATAAAGCGGATGTTTTTGGTGGCGCGACGCAGCTCTTCGTGAACAGTGGGCATCGCGTTGCCGCCCGGAGAGAAGAAGGTCTGAATCTGGATGCCGCTGACATTGACAACCGGGTTGGGGATGGCGTGATCGTTGGGAGTGAAGATGTTCTGGTCAAACATACGGGCAAACTCAGCGTTATAGTTGGCGGCCAGTTGTGGGGATTTGATCATCACTGAGTTGTTGTTGTGATGGAACATTGAAGAAGTGGTCAGGTTCAGTGAACCAGTCCAGACTGTGGCGTTGTCGACAACCATAAATTTATGGTGCATCAGGCCCGCTTGTTTGTCGTCACGGATCTCGATACCAGCAGCGCGCAGAGCAGCGATCGATTTACGGGGCTGGCCCGGATTGTGTTTGTCCATCAGAGATTCGGTTTCGGTAACAAGACGGACACGGACACCGCGCTGCTTGGCGCGAATCAGGGCCTGGACAGAACCAGCGTCATCAATGTCGTAAAAGGCGCCGTCGAGGGTTTTGACAGCAGAGTCAATCAGGCCGATGAAGTATTTGTCGACGTTGTTGGGGTCGCGGCGGCCGATCGGCTCATTTTCAGCCAGGGTGGCTTTGTAAGCGTTATTGAACATGGCAAAGAAAGGCAGGTTGGTTTTGGCTGTGCCAGGGGTCGCGGCACTTGCAGCGCGGACAGGACCAGCGTTCATGGAGTTCATAACCAGTGCACGATTGCCTACAGGCATATTGTTGCCGGCGGCGCAGCCAACAACGGTCAGGGCAAACAGACAAGTCAGGGTGGCTTTTAATGCTTTCATGTAGATAACCTTCTACGCTTTGATGATCTTTT
>CAJYHH010000657.1 GCA_913773825.1 Candidatus Sericytochromatia bacterium
AAGAGGAAACAAAACCCCGGCGGCAAGAGTCCTTTTAGTATTCGACTCGCATCGTTGCGCAAAGAAAAGGGCATGAACATGGAGACCCTGGCCAAAAACGTGGGTGTTTCCAAATCCTATATTTCCCTGCTTGAGTCCGGCGGACGTCAGCCATCTCGCGATGTTGTCGTCCAGCTGGCGCAGGCGATTGCTGGCCGCGACAGCGATGGCTTACGGGATGAAATGCTGATTCTAGCTGGTTTTGCCCCTGTTAACACCCGCGCGATTGCCGCTTATCAGGATGCCTTAGCGATTTATGAACAAGCTTTAGCCGAAAATCCCGATGATATCCGGATTTTTTCGCGGCTGATTTTAGCTTTAATCAAAGCAGAACGTCAGCCCCAGGCCCAAGAGCGCATTCAGCAGGGTCTGCAGCGCTTTACAGATGTTGTGCAACTACAATCTCTGCTGGCTTATCTCGAACTCAGCAAGGGCCATTTTGAAGCTGCCCTGCTTAATCAAGAAACCGCCCTGCGCCAATATGATTTGCAGCCCCGTGGCGCTCTGAGCCGCGCTGACCTCGTTTTTAACTTTGGCTCGATTCACTTTATGCAAGGTTACGCTGCCCTGGGCCGCTATATTCAAGACCAGCTTGAATCAGAACGCGAACAAGCCCTCAAAAGTTTTAAAGCGGCTGGTGAACTGTTTGAACAAGCTTTAATCGAAAACCCTGATGATCCCTATATGCTCGATGAGCTTGCCAGACTCTGCTTTAACCTGGCTTATCTGCAGCCCACGCCTGAAAACTGGCAAAACACCATCGTGCACTATCGCCGTTTAATGACCTCCCCGCTTAAATACTCACTTGCATCCCAGCAACTCATGGAATCCGCAGCCTTTTTAGCTCACGCCTATACCCAAAATGGCGAATACGATCAGGCCCAGTTAACCCTGGGCCTGCTCAGCGCTTTTAAACCTGAGTTCTGGCTGGTGCATTATCTCGAAGCTTGTATGTACAGCCAGCGCTCTGGCTCTGCCGGGGCTGATAGCCAAGCTGATTTAGATCTGTCGCTGGCAGCACTCACTCGCGCTTTTGAGCATGACGCTCATGGTCAGGCCCGCGCTGAAGCTGAACATGACCCCGACCTTAAAGCTTTACGCAACCAACGTAAAGCCGAACTTGCCAAACTGCTCAAGAAGGAGAATATCCACCCATGAGACCCGCCCGTCTGTTTTTACTGGGTCTGGCAGCCGCCACCCTGACCGCCTGTCACAACAATTTAACGGGCCCCTCGGTCACGCCAACGACGGTTCCGGGCAATAATGGCAATATTACTCCTTCACCGAATGGCCCACGCCCATTGCCACTCTCACCTGAAATTGGCTTACCGCTCACTGTAGGCGCACCGGTTGGGCCTGGTTTCAACGATGGCAAACGCTCTGACGCGAACTCAGTCGGTGGTGCGACAAGTGGTGCGACAAATCAAGCAGCAGGAACCGCCCCAATGCCTGCCCCGCCTCAAGCCACAGCCGGAGACGCCACGGTTGAGCAACCCCAGCCGCAAGAAACTTCTCAGCCTGAGCCAAGTCCTCAGCCAACGGCTGAGCCTAGCCCCACGAGCAGTACAGCCCCTACTCTGGCCCCCGCAAGTAAGTTCTTTTATTTTTCTTATGATGATTCGGCCAGCACAGCAGGTGTCGAGCAGACTAAATATGCGCTGAAGCAGCGTTTACAGCCCAACGCCAGCTGGGTCAGACCCTGGGAGTTTTTAAGCTATGAACGCTTTGCGGCTCAGAGCCAACAGCCACTGGGATCATTCAAAGTCTCAATGGGCCTTTGGCAGCATAGCCAGCCTGGCCAGAACAACGTCACGGCTTACGACCTGGGTGTTCATGTCAGCGCTCCTGAAATGACGATGGACAATCGCCGTAACTTAGTCCTGACGCTAGTAGTTGATGTCTCGGGCTCGATGAATAACTCTTCTGAAGCACAAGTTGAGCAGGGCGGAGCAGCCCCCAGCCTGATGGAAGTCGCGCACACCGGCTTAAAACAGCTGGCCAGCCAGCTTAAAAGTGGTGACGTGATCAACGTGGTCAGCTTTTCAGATGAGGCAAAAGTCTTGCTGAGCAACTGGGCTTATAAAGGCGATGCCAGCGAGTATCTCAGAGTCGTAGACGCGCTGCAGCCCGAAGCCAGTACCAATCTGGAAGCCGGCATCAACAAAGCTTATGAACTCGCTCAAGTCTCTTATAACCGCGACAAAATCAATCGGGTGGTGATGCTGACTGATGCATTTGCCAACCGTGGCTCAGTTAATTCTGATGTGATTAAGCGCGCTGCCAGCAGCAATAATGCTGAAGGAATTTATTTCTCGGGCCTGGGCTTTGGTTATAACTTTAACGAAGCCTTTTTAAATGATCTGACCGAAGCAGGTAAAGGGACTTATTTTTCGCTGATCACCAAATCAGACGCCACTCGCGCCTTTGGTGAACGCTTTATGTCTTTAGTCAATATTGCCGCTCGTGACGTGCGCTTTAGACTCGACTACCCTGGCATGCTAACACGCGGTAAATCGGCCTCTGAACAGTCTTCAACCAATGCCAGTGACGTGCAGCCCATTCATTTTTCTTACAATACTTCTCAGTATTTTCTTGAGCAGTTTAAAACAGAGGGTGAAAGCACGCTGAGCAGCGGGAACTTTAAACTCACGATTAACTACAAAGATCCGGTTACGGGTTCAGACCAGCAACAAGTACTGGACCTACCGCTAAACCAGATTCTTGGCCAGGATCTCAACAATATTAAAGACGCCAGAGTCATTACGCTGCTGACAGGTTTAATTCGCGGCGAAATCAGTCGCGAAGCAGGCCGTCAGGAGCTAAATGAGCTGTTAAACAACCATACCAGCCCTTTAGCCACTGAATACAAAGCGTATATTGAAACCTGGCTGAGCCAGAATGCCAAATAATCCCTTTTAGAACAATCCAGTACCTTGTTTCTGCGTATCACCCATTTGCAGAAATTCCACCGGCCCTGCTTTTGCGGGGCTTTTTTTCGCCTCTTTAACGTGCTATTCTGGTAAAAAACACCGGGAAATTGCCTTATGCCTCAGCTCAATCCCGTCAACGCACCGATTCCCCTGCCAAGGCCACAAAAACTGACGCCACAGCCAAACTCTGGAGTTCAAGCTAAACCCACAATTGCCATTCCGCCCCAGAGTATGGCAATTAGCCCCAAAATCCAGACTCAGGCCCCAACGGCTCCCAAACAAGGTGCAGCAGTACCCGCCATTGAGCTATTTGGCGAACCCAAATCTGAATGGCAGCCTTTACGCGATCGGGTTGCCAGTGAACTACCGCGCATCGATAAAATCCCCGGCTTTAAAGCCGATATCAACGTTGCGCGCCTAAAAAATATGCTGGCAGCTCTTGACGGGTCTGAAAATCAACGAGTCAGCACACTGGCGACTGAACTTAAAAAAGCAGGCTATGGTGCAACAACTGGCACACCCCCCAGTGAAAGTGGCGTCATGACCAGCCTCGCCCGCTATCTTGACGATATCAACAAAGATTATCATCTACGTCCACGCAAGTAAGAGCACAAATAGACATAGGACAAGAGGACTTTAAAGAGACAGTTTCTCTAGGACTTAAATTTAAATTCTATTCGTCCATTTATCCTTTGGTCCTTTCTCTTCCCTACAGGCCCGTTTACGGGGTTAAATAGCTCCATGAAACAACATCACGCAGCAGCCTACACCTTGACCACAGGCAGCACTCCGGTGCTGATTAGCATGCCCCACAATAGCGCAGAGATCCCTGATGAAATCAAAGCGAGGATGCATCCCTTTGCTCATCAAAGTCCCGATACAGACTGGTTTGTTGATCGTTTGTATGAGTGCGCACCTGATATGGGCCTCAGCGTGCTTAAACCAAGCTGGTCACGATATGTGATCGATTTAAATCGTCCCCCTGATGACCAAAATCTTTACCCAGGAGCTGATACAACGGGTTTAGTGCCGATCAGCAGTTTTGATAGTCATCCGATTTATAAAGCGGGTCAAGAGCCCGATCAAATTGAAATTCAGAACCGTCTTGAAGCCTACTGGCAGCCTTATCATCAGACTCTAGAGGCTGAAATTAAGCGGATTCATTCTCAGTTTGGAATGGCCATTGTGTTTGAAGCTCACTCGATTGCCTCACATGTTCCGCGCTTTTTTGAAGGTCAGTTGCCCGATCTGAACTTTGGCACGGCAAATGGCACCAGTTGTAGTAACGAGCTCAGCTTAGCTCTCACTGCAGTGGCCCAATCATCTGATTATAGCTGGGTGCTAAATGGCCGCTTTAAAGGAGGTTATATTACCAGAGCTTATGCTAAACCAGCCAACCAGATTCATTGCATGCAGCTAGAGCTCTCTCAAGCCACTTACCTCAATGAAGCAGACGGCAGCTGGGATCCTAAACGCGCAGCGCAGATTCAGCCTGTTTTGCAAAAGATTCTCAAAACCGCGTTAGCCTGGAGCCAAAGACAGTAGACAGCCCACCAACACATCATCACAGGAGCATATACGATGGCTTGGCCAGAGAGTTGGAAACAGCATCTTAAAGTCAAATTGCAGACGCTGGGGCTGCTTTTACTGGCTGGAGCCTTAGTTGCAGGTGTCTTCTGGCTTGTTTTTCAAATCTTGCTGCCCTTTTTACCTGAAACCCTTCAGCTGCGACTGCAGCTCTGGGAATCTCAACCCATGGAAGTCAGTCTGCAAAGCCTTAAACTTGAGCTGGAAAACCATCCCCAGCTGCCGCTGTTATTTGTTGGGATTCAGTTTGGACAAGTGGTGCTGGCGCCGATTCCAGGTCAGTTGATGGGTTTATTAGGTGGCTGGTTATTTGGCTTTTGGGGTGGGCTCAGTCTCACAATGTTGGGCCTGACAGCAGGCTCATTTTTTGCGATGTTAATCGGCCGCTACGGGGGCCGTTG
>CAJYHH010000658.1 GCA_913773825.1 Candidatus Sericytochromatia bacterium
TTTCATCAGCAAAGGCCTGATCTTCTGCCCGTGTACGGCCACGGCGGCGGGTTCCAGCAATCGGGCAGGTGGCGATCCGCTGGCCGTTTGATTTTACCAGTAATTCTGGCGAAGCCCCCAGTAAAACGTCTTTGCCGGTGTCGAGATAAAACAGATAGGGTGAAGGATTGAGGCTGCGCAGCACGCGATAAAGGGTAAAAGCATCGCCGCTATAAGGGACTCTAAACTGCTCAGCTAAAACCGCCTGAAAAATTTCACCCTCATAAATCGCCCGTTTAAGCGCCTTTACTTTTTCGCAGTAAGCTTCTTTGCCCATCCGGCCCGTTAATTCAGGGATTTCACCTGATTCTGGCAGCACCAGCAGAGCTTCATCCGCGACGGGTTTGCGCAGACGCTTTTGCAGAGCGGTCAAAACGCTTTCTGCTTCAGCTTCCATGCCATCCTGATAATGGGCCACCAGCAAAATTCGGCGCTTAAGATGATCAAAAATCAGCAAGTGATCAAAGCGCATCACGCAGGCCTCGGGCAGGGGTGAGGCTTCGTCCTGGACCGGAATCTCTTCGAGATAACGCACAATGTCATAGCCTAAAAAGCCGACGTAGCCCCCGCAAAAGGGCGGCAGTTCAGGATTCTGGGGCTGAAGATTACTCTCTAAGCGAGCTTTGATCAGCTCTAAAGGTTTGCCTTCCAACACAGACTGCTGACCTTCAGATTCAAGCGTCAGGACGCCGTTTTCAAGCGTCAGAATCTCGCTGGGCTCAATGCCTAAAAAGCTATAACGGGCCTGTTCCAGTTCACTGCCAGCGCTTTCAAACAAAAACAGGGGCTGGTTTTCAGGCTTGCGCAGGCGCAGCAGCGCGGCTAAAGGGGTGAGGGTGTCAGCGGCCATTTGGCGAATCAAAATGCGGGTGGTGCTTGAGTGGTTGGTCAGGATGCTGGCGGGGGTCATGACATTGTCTCCTTGAGTTAAGAACCTTGAGTCTGAGCTTGGTTTAACGTGAGCTTTTGAAGCCAAAAAGCACAAAAGCCACTGCGGGATGCACAGTGGCTGAAATAAAAATGGGGGTTCTTTAAAGGGGTTAAGTAAAGCTACCCAAAGACATCTCACCACCGGCAGTGGAGATCCACCACCAGCGCCAGCTCTGATTGAGGGTTGCCAGATAGATGTTTTGAGTCATGCTGATCATCTTATGCGGTGCGTCGAAGAAGTGTCAAGCTTGAAAGTAAACACATCTGTTCTCTATATAGCCAAAAATTTGTATCAACGTATAGGCTAAGGTTCTTTGCAAACGGATGCCCTAAACAAGAGCTTTTTACCTGGGCTTTTAAACTTTGAGGATTAGAAGTAATTTTTTCTGCGCCCAGTTGAGGATTTTTTGGTCGCGGGTGGCGAGTTGCAGTTTAAAATGACGGGCTGAAGCGATAATCAGACGATCTGCTGGATCGCCATGAAAGCTGTCATGTAAACGAGATGCAGCCAGTGCAATCGGGCCTGTTAGTGGGATAACGCTCAGTCCAGGCAAGGATAAGGCCTGTTCGATCCAGACATCAAAATCACCCTGAATCTGAATGCGACCTTTAGCTTCCAGCAGACCCAGTTCCCAGACTGAAATGGCCGCCAGATAGAGCTGGCCAGCTGCAGCAGCCGCATCAATTTTTTGAACCGTTGGGTTCTTAAGCTCAGAACCTTAAAGTAGCCAGATCCAAGTGTGAGTATCCAGTAATAAGCCCGCATTCACGTTTCAACATCCCAGTTTTTATCTAAAATCAAGGTGAGGTCCCCCTTGATAATCACGCTGCCTTCCATACGGCCAAAAAGCGAAACCGGCGTTGGATCAAGCGGTACTAAGCGAGCGACAGGTTTACTGTGTTTGGTAATGGTCACAGGCTGGCGTGTCTGGGCCACTTGATCCATCAGGCTCAGGCAGTGAGCTTTAAACTCGCCTGCCGGAATCTGTTCTTCTTGCATACTTAATTCCCTTTTTAACTATTTAAAGTGGTCATTATTTTATGACCACTTTATTTTATGACGTAGCTGGACTTGGTCTGAAATTAGACCTAAATGGCTTACTCCATAAAATTAGAGCCCCTTAGGAGTTTAAAATAAGCTCTTAAGGGGCTCTGGTTAAGGTTGTTTTCTGGTTAGCAGCCGCCCAGGCTTTGCAGCTCATAGTGAGTAGAAGCTGATTCAATTCGCCATTGCAGCAGGGTTTGCTCCAGCTCGGCGAGTTGTTGACGAGCTTGTAACAGCGTCAAGGTGCCAAATTTGCCTGCATCTAAGCCACGGTGAACCTGTTCAAGATAAGCTGTGGCTTCTGGGAGCAGGTTTTGTTCGTAAGCTTTGACCTGATGGCTCAGTTCACTGGCTTGCAAACAGAGCTGACTGCGGCGGCTTTCAAGCTGGCGACGGGTCTGCTCCGTCAACAGGCTTTCGCGGTTTTGAGTCAGGCGTGCTGCGTTAAGGGCATCCTGCTGCTGATGCCAGATTGGTAAATCCCAGCCGAGCTGAACATTGAGACCGAGTTCCTGCCCCTGGGGATGCCAGCGTAGGCCTGATCCCAGGCGTAGATCGGGAATGATTTCGGCTTCGGTCTGGCGGGTTGTAAGAGCTGCGATCTGCTCTTGTAATTGCTGGCGGCGGAGCTGGGGCAAATCACTCTGCGTTTGGCCCAGCTTGGGCCAGCTCAGATGGCTGATGTTGAGGGTTTGCCCTGGCCAAAAGCTGCTCATGCGCTCAATACGCGCTTTAAGGCGGCTACTGGCCAGCTCCTGGTCGAGTTTGCGACGCGCCAGTTCCTGAGTGGGGGGCGTACTTTCCAGCGGCGAGAGCTTACCGCTGCTGATCTGGCGCTTAATCAGCTTCAGGCTGGCTTCAGCGTCTTGCTGCTGGCGTTTGGCCAGCTCGAGACGTTCTTGCCAATAAAGGCCTTCAAAGTAGAGAGTGGCCAGACCCAGACTCAGTTCGCGAGCCTGGGTCTGACAGTCTGCTTCAGCGGCTTGGGCTTCAAGTTCTCCGAGCTGCAGCGTGATTTTGGGCCGCTCGGTGATCGGCAGCGTCTGAGACAGGCTCAGCGTGTATTGCATAAACTGCTGCTGGGAGCTGGCTGCCGGGCCAAGGTCTTCGGCTTCGATGTCGATGCCGGGTAAGAGGGGCTTGGCTTGTTGGCGGCGTAGCGCCAGCGCAATTTCAGGGTCCTGGCGACAGGCTTTTAAACCAGGATGATGTTCTTGCATCAACGCCTGAGCCTGATCCAGGCTTAAGACACCTGTTTCAGCCTGAGCAGGCAGGGTTAAAACCAAACTCATTAGGGTCATGAGGCCGTAGGGTTTAAGGGCTTTCATTAGGCGATGTCCTCGCGGATTTCAGAGTCAGCAGGCAGAAGTTTAGGGGCACGATAAAACACCGCCATCAGCACTGGCAGCACCACCAGGGTCAACAGCGTAGATGAGGCAATCCCGCCAATCACAACCGTTGCCAGCGGGCGCTGGACTTCTGCACCTGTGCCGTGAGCCAGAGCCATCGGCACAAAGCCCAGGGACGCCACTAAAGCAGTCATCATGACGGGACGCAGGCGAATCAAGGCGCCTTCAATAATCGCGGTACCAATTTCATGGCCTTCAGCTTGCAGATGTTTAATAAACGACACCAGCACCAGGCCGTTGAGCACCGCCACACCTGATAAAGCGATAAAGCCAATTGCGGCTGAAATCGACAAAGGCAGACCGCGCACGGCCAGAGCCAGCACGCCGCCAGTTAAAGCTAAGGGCACCCCGCTAAACACCAATAAGGCGTCACGCAGATTGCCAAAGCTCATAAACAGCAGCACCAGAATCACGGCTAAGGCCAGTGGCACTACCAACTGTAGACGCTGGGCGGCTGATATCATCTGCTGGAACTGTCCACCCCAGCTCATCCAGTAGCCGCTGGGCAGCTGAACATTGGCCTCAATCCGGGTGCGGGCGTCCGCTACAAATGAGCCCAGGTCGCGGCCGCGCACGTTAGCTGTAACAACCACGCGACGTTTGCCTTGCTCACGGCTAATCTGATTAGGCCCTTGGGTTTCGTTGATGTCTGCCAAAGCTTCTAAAGGTAGATAACTGCGGCCTTTTGGAGTTGTAATCGGTACGGGTAAACGCCGCAGGCGCTCTGGATCGTTACGCAGGGTCTCTGGTAGGCGCAGCACCATTTCAAAACGTCTGTCACCTTCAAAGACTTCACCGACGCTGCGGCCGCCTAAAGCCGCTGCAACTAATTCCTGAACATCACGGGTGTTTAATCCATAACGGCTCAGCACCTGGCGGCGCAGCTGGACGGTGAGCACAGGTAAGCCCGCAACTTGTTCAACTTTGATATCTGCTGACCCAGGGACTTTTTCAATTTCAGCTGCCGCCAGATGGGCTAAGCGTGAAAGCTCGTTCATATCATCCCCAAAGAACTTCACGGCGACGTCTGCGCGTACCCCTGCAATCAGCTCGTTAAAGCGCATTTCAATCGGCTGAGTAAATTCATACACAGAGCCTGGCATCTGCTCTAAAATCGCTTCGAGTTTTTTGATCAGGCCTTCTTTACCGATGCTGGGATCGGGCCAGGCTTCGGTTGGTTTGACAATAATAAAGCTGTCCACTTCGTTGGGCGACATGGGGTCAGAGGCAATTTCAGCGGTGCCGATGCGTGAAAAGACATGCTCAATTTCAGGCAGTTTTTCAATTGCGGCATCTAAACTATGCTGCATCTCAACCGACTGGGTCAGGGAGGTTCCCGGGATTCTAATTGGCTGAATCACCAGGTCACCTTCGTTGAGACTGGGAATAAATTCACTGCCTAAACGGGTTGCCAGACCCAGGCTAATCGCCAAAAACAGCGCAGTCAGGCTTAAGACAATCGCGCGATGTTTCAACACCAGGCGCAAAGTCGGTAAATAACCCGCTTTAAGTCTGGCAATCAGCCAGTTTTCTTTTTCAGCGACGCGACCGCTGACAAACAGAGCCACAGCAGCTGGGACAAAGGTAAAGCTCAGCACCATTGCGCCAGCTAAAGCCAAAATCACAGTTAAAGCCATGGGCTTAAACATTTTGCCTTCAACACCCGTCAGGCTGAGAATCGGGATATACACCATCATGATAATCAGCTGGCCATACAGAATCTCTTTGCTGGCTTCACGGCTGGCTTCAAAGACTTCATTCTGGCGCTCAGGCTTAGTCAAGATTCGTCCCAGCCCATGCTGGCGCAGGCCGATCCGGCGCAGCGCATTTTCGACAATCACGACTGCGCCATCGACAATAATCCCAAAGTCGAGTGCACCTAAGCTCATCAAATTGGCGCTGAGATTCCCCTGAACCATACCGGTCAGGGTGACACACATCGCCAGCGGAATAATCAAAGCAGTAATCAGCGCAGCGCGGAAATTACCTAAAAACAAAAACAGAATCACGACAACCAGCAGCGCGCCTTCAGCGAGGTTTTTTTCAACCGTGTGCATCGCTTTTTCAACTAACACAGTCCGGTCATAAACTGGTTTGGCGATCACGCCTTCAGGCAGACTTTTTTGGACTTCAGCGAGTTTTTCGCCAACCGCATGAGCCACGTCACGACTATTTGCGCCCAATAACATGACAGCTGTGCCAAGCACGGTTTCGCGCCCGTCACGAGTAGCGGCGCCTGTGCGTAATTCATGGCCCAGGCTGACTTCAGCTAACTGACGCACTCGCACCGGCACACCCTGATGATGGCTAACGATAATTTCGCCAATTTCAGGCAAGGTGCTGACCTGGCCAGGGACGCGAATCAGATACTGTTCGCCGTTGCGTTCTAAATAGCCGGCGCCAATATTCAGATTATTGCGCTCTAAAGCTGTGGCTAAATCATCCAGGCTCAGGCCATAGGCCTGCAGGCGTTCTGGCTGGGGCAAAACATGAAACTGACGGCTATAGCCACCCATTGAATTAACATCGGTTACTCCCGGAACCGTGCGCAATTGCGGACGGATCACCCAGTCTTGCAGGGTGCGCAGATCCATTGGGGTATAGGGGGTGCCGTCATCTTTACGGGCTTCAGGGTCCGCTTCGACGGTCCACATAAAGATTTCGCCTAAGCCAGTTGAAATCGGGCCCATCATCGGCTCAATTCCTGGTGGCAGACGGCCAGAGGCGGTTTGCAGCTTTTCGCCAATTTGCTGACGGGCAAAGTAGATGTCGGTGCCGTCTTCAAACACAACGGTGACTTGTGAGAGCCCGTATTTAGACAGTGAACGGGTCTCTTTGAGTTTGGGCATGCCGTTGAGTAAAGACTCAATGGGAAAAGTAATCCGCTGTTCGGTTTCAAGCGGTGAATAGCCAGGGGCCTGGGTATTAATCTGAACCTGGACATTGGTAATATCGGGGACGGCATCAATTGGCAATTGGCCAAAGCTGATAAAGCCGGCTAATAATAGCCCCATGCTGAGCATGACAACTAACCAGCTTTGCGTAGTGGCAAAGCGCAGAATGCGTGTAAGCATGGGCTATTCCTTTCCGAGTAAAGTCGATTTGAGCACAAAGCTATTGGCTAAGGCATAGTGCTCACCGGCTTTTAAGCCTGAAAGGATTTCAGTCTGCTTGCCGCGTTTGCCGATTTTGACTGAGCGGGCGCTAAAGCCTGCTGGCGTGCGTACAAAGACAACTGGTTTGCCTTTAATCTGCTGCAGAGCGGCAGATTCAACCGCAACAGCGACCCGTGAACGGCTGCGGATCAACTCTAAGGTGACATACATGCCTGGAAACCAATGGCCTTTGGGGTTTTTGATTTCGGCGTGGGCTTCAGCGGTCCTGCTGGTTTCGTCAACAACCGGCATCAGATGGGCAAGATGGCCTTCTGTGCGCAGGCGGCCGTCTTCAGAGCGAATATTAACCGCCATGCCCGGTTTAACCCCGGTCAGATCACTGCTGTAAATCTGCATTTCAGCCCAGACTTCACTGAGATCAGCAATCACATAAAGTACGGATTCTGCGCTGACTTGTTCACCATCAGAGGCCCGTTTGTCGATTAAAACGCCGCTGCGCGGCGCCAGAATATCAAAGCGGGTCAGATTCTGCTCACTTAAAGGGCGAGTATCGCCAAAAGCTCGCAACTGCTGCATGCTGGTCTCAAGTTCAGAGGCCGCTAAATCGTAATCAAGGCCTTTGGCACGGGTCTGATTGTCGCGCTGCCGGGCAATTTCTTCAAGCGCTGAACTATAAGCGCTAAGGTCTGTTTCATGGGTCTGAACAGCCTGTAAATAGTCTTGTTCGCTGGAGATTTTTTCATTAAACAGCTGACGTTCACGGTTTAATTGACGGCTGCTGATTTTTAAACGGGAATAAGCTGACAAGAGACGGGCTTTATCTTCACCGATCGGCAGATTAAGCGCCTGCTGATGCAGAGATTCAAAATTGCCGCCATTTTTTAATAAACCCATTAAGCGGCGCACGCTGTCTTGTAAGCCCGCCTCTTGATCGCGAAGACGACGGACCTGTTCAAGCGCTTTACGGCGGTTAAGCGCTACAAGTCTCAGTTCAGCGAGTTCACGGCTTTCAATCTGGGCAATCAGTTCACCTTGACGAACCCGTTCACCCGCGTGTTTGCTCATATGGGTCAGTACACCGCTAAAGCGTGCAGAAACAGCCTGTTGGCGATGTTGGTCAACGGCGATCCGGCCGGGGAACTCACTGCTCTGCTGCAGCATGGCCGGGCCTGCGACTGCTAGTTTAATACCAGCATTGGCAATCGCTTCGGGACTGAGTTCAATTTCATTCGCGTTTGTTTCAGACGGGGACTGAGTTTCAGATTCTTTGACAGCGGTTTTTTCTAGAGTCGATTCTCCTGCCTGGGCAGGCGGTTGAGTGGGGTGTGTAAAGCCCCAGACTATCAATAATATTCCGCTGAGCAGACCTCCTCCCAACAAGACCAAGGCCTTGCGAGGGATCTGGTTTAAAGGCTGAAAAAGACGCAAAAATCGCGCAACAAAAACAGACATAGAGATAAAATCATCCTTTAAAAGTTGGCTAATCTTAACCAGGCCTTTTCAGGCGTCAGGATGCTCTATATTCGTAAAACGGTGGATTCAGGATGGAAAGTTCGCACCCGCTTCCTGAGTTTGGGCGCTCTAAACGGCAAACTTTCACGATCAAGCGGTTTAAGCGGCGGCTCCCAGGATAAAGCGGGCTGGCCAATCAGATCACCATCGTAATGACTGGTGGCAAAGAGCTCGGGGTGCTGCATCCAGTGAGGGTCAAGGCCTGTGTCCAGATAAGCTTCTTGATGAAGCGCAGGATCAAGAGCCGTTGAATGAGCGGTTTGAATAGAAAAATCAACCGCCAGCGGCAGATCTTGATTGATGATGTTTGAACGGGTCTGATCTGAGTTAAACAGCACGCGATATTCTCCCTCATGAGGGATCAACGCATAAGCTAACATCAAGATCAGGAGCACCAGGCTCAACCAACGGGATTTCATGTTCACAGATTAGCACAGAGCTTGTTTGACGTCAGATATTTTGCAGCAGGTGTGTTTAACTTCAGCCTACAAACTTCCTGCTAAACTTGAACCATGACAGTTTCAACTACTCCTCCTCTTCCTGTTTGGGTTCGCGTTGTGGGCATTTTGCTGATGATTGCCGGTATGTTTGCTGGCGTGGGTTTAGTCGGCAAACAATGGGGCTTTATTGCCGGCGGTATTGCAGGTGGCGCGATGTTAGGCGCCTGGACCGCTTATTGGCAAAAGCGCCTAAGCTGAATTTAGGGGCTAGGCTGATTCTTTAAACCTGTTTTAACAATTTAAGCTGAGAGCCCTGAACTAAATCGTCTTCAAAATTTGTCAGGCTTGCATAAAAAGCTGAATAAAACTGCATTTAGACAGGCGACAAGTTCTAGTATAAGGGCTATAATAAACATTAAGAATAGATTATGCAGGGTTAAATATGGAACCGACGCTGGTCCTGGAGACGAAAAGTTTCGCCATTCGCCTCTTCAATCTGCTCCGCGAACTCGACCCAATGCGCTGGCAGAATACCCGCAAACAGACGCTTAAAGAACGCATCTTAAAGCTCGAAGCCGAAGTTGACGACCTCTATGAGCGCCTTCAGGCTTTTTCGACTGAGCTCGAAAATTCAGGCCAGGCCAGCGCGGGTAATTTGCGCAAACTTGGCTCAACCCTGCGCCAGGTCGGTGACCTGCTGACTGAACTCAAAGCAATCGACATCGATAGTCATCTTTCTTATCTCGCTCTTTATCAGCTGCGCAAACGTTTGCAAAAGGCTTATCAACGCCTGTATGTGATGATGGAGCGCCTGTCTACCCCGATTCCGCAGCTGCGTATGAGCAATCTGGCTCGTTCGTTGTTTCACTGTTTAAGTGCGCTTTCAGTGCTGCTGATGATTGAGTTTGTGCCAGCCTTTAGCTGGATGTTCTGGATTGCTTTGGCTTATTTCTTTTTCTGCTGGGGGACCGAAGGGCTTAAACGCCTGAACCCTGCAATGAAAGCCCGCGTTATGAAGCTGTTTGCAACCATTGCTCATCCTCATGAATACGATAAAATCAACTCCGCCACCTGGTATGGTGTGGCGCTGCTCGTACTTTCGCTGATGCCAACCCCTGTAATTGGGATTATTGCTGTAGCTGTATTGGGCTTTGCTGATCCAGCAGCAGCTGCTGTTGGACGTAAATGGGGCAAAATCCGTTTACCAGGCAACCGTACCTTAGAAGGCAGCCTCGGCTTCTTTGTCACCGGTACGCTGGCAGCCAGTGCGGCACTGGCGGTTTTTCATCCGATTGGCGACCTGGGCACAACCCTGATGGTTTCTGCTGTCGCGGCTGCTTGTGGCGCTCTGGGTGAGCTGGCGGGGGCTTACCCTGACGACAATCTCACGATTCCGATGGCCAGTGCCGCTGGTGCTTTTGGCACCCTGGCGATGCTGGGGATGATTTAGAGACTGTTTAGATAGCTAGAAGTTTAGATTCTAAATGTACAGGCGCTCCCTAGGGAGCGCCTGTTGTGTTTGGGATGACTGAGCTGAGTGAGTTTAGTTTGTTTAGTTTGTTTTGGGGGCTTGGCACTCGTCAGCGTAGATCTGCATATAGTCCAGCAAGATTTGACGGCCTGCAGGGCGCATATCGGGTTTGGCCTCTGGTTTGTTGAGAGCCTGCTGGGTCATCAGCCAGACCTGGCACCAGACTTTTGCGCGCGGAAGATAGGCTTGGGCTTCGGTAACAGCTAAAACCAGCTGGGCAGACTGGCTTTGCCAGAGCTGGCGCGCTCCACGGCGCAGCATGGGTAAGCCAAGTTCAGGATGAAAATAATCGTCCATCGCGGTTAGATAACCCAGTAACAGCAGGTCTTCGCCCGTTAAGGGCAGAGCGGCTGGGCTTGCGCCTTTTTGACCGTGTAATTCAGCCAGATGAGCCGCAAACAACAGATGATTGTTCTGGCCGTCGAAGTTCCAGCCTAAGGCATTGACCAGTGCCAGCCGCTGATCAATCGGAATACTGCGGTCAGTCAGATACGCAGCCATTGCAGGACTCAGGGTTTGGGTCGCTTTGGCTTCTGCGATCAAGGGCTGATCGAGATAAGCTTCGCTGAACGGAGTAGACGTTAAAGGGGAGTCCGCCAGAGAGGGTAAGTGCAGACTGAGTGAAACAAGCATGGCCAAGCTGATTTTTTTGCAGAGTGCCTTAAGCATGTATTTAATGATGTCCTCCTGAGATTCTAACCAAAAATGCTAAAAGGACTGACGCAGATTCAAGCAGGCTTGTTCAGGTATTTATGACATTTAGTTCTTCAATTTAGTCAATTAGTTTAAGGCTGCGCAGATAGTTTTTAGCAGCTGCTTCACGGGCAGGGCCAAATTTGGCTGCATCAGGTATGTCTGCTTCAAGACGGGCGGCAAAGGTCCAGGCTTGTGGACCACGGCGGACAAAGCCCACAAACCAGCCGATTTCGTGAGTGCCTTCAGTGACCCAGCCTGATTTGCCAAAATAGCTGTAGCTTGGGGTTTGTTCGCGCAGCATGATGCTTTCGACCAGATCCTGTGAGCGTTGGCTAAAAGGCAGTTGGCGGCGCACCAGGCGAGCTAAAAACTCAACCTGCTGGCGTGGTGTAATTCGCGAATGACCCCTCAGCCAGAACTCATCAAGATTGCCAGCCCGGACATCCATCTGGCCATAGTTAAGCTGCTCAAGCAGGCTGCGCATTTTGGGATAGCCGACGCGGCGAGCCAGCTCTTGATAATAGGGGACGGTTGAGGCTGCAAATGCGGTTTTAAGCGTATGGTCCTGATTCCAGGCTTCAATTGAACGTTTAATCCCATCCCAGGGAATCATAAAGTTCACGTCAGGAATTACGCCGCTTTCAAGCCCGATTAAAGAATTGGGGATTTTAAAGGTCGACGCAGGCAGGCTGCCAATATCCCATTGGGCTTTATTTAAACCTGAAAACTTGTTCTGCTGCAGATCATAGACAATGACAGTACCTGAATAACCTGAAAAAGGGTTCGTCTCAGCCATAACCGGGCTAGTGAAGCTTGCGAACAGAAGACCAAACAACAGCAGGCTCAAAAGACGCATACAAATCCTCACTTATAAAATAGCTGTTTCAGTATAGCTTCTGTTTAGTCTGGCTTTTAAAACTTAATTGAGCCCCTAAGGGTCGTTAAAAGCCAATAAAAATGGCGCTTATGCTCTTAAAACATCTAATTGGGCGGTGCTAAGTTAGCGTTAGGCTGAGAAAAAGTTTAGAGGGGGACAGGCTGATGATGATTGTTCTAGCTGGCCTGCTGCTAACGATCAGTTTTCTGGCTGTTCAAATTTTAGGCTCCGCTGTTTTGGGGCTAAGTTTGGCTCAAACCGGCAAACGGAGTATGGCGGAGCGATCTAATTTTGAAATTAAACATCTTATCGGATTTTGGGCCTTGCTCAGTTTGTCGGTTTCCCTGTTTGCGGGCAGTTGGATGGCTGTCCAGCTCAGACCTGATGTCTCAGGCCAGGTAGGCGTGGTGCTAGGATTGTTAATCTGGGCTTCAATGACAGTTTTATTACTGGTACCTGTTATCTGGTATGAACGCCAATCTTTGCTCAAACGGGTTCAGCCTAAGTCTTCTATTCATAAACAAGCTAAACAAGTCACTGGCACTGAAATAGAGGCTGATTTTGTTTTGCCCTCTCTCTTACAGTCTTTTAGCGAAGCGACTGAAATGCGCCGCCAGCAGGGTTTAGCTAAAACAGATGAGCAAATTTTTGTTCAGGCTCCGCCTGTTGATGAATCTCGTTTGCTGCGTCAGTGGGTTTCTGAATATCTTCACCATAGTCAGGCAAAAAATATTAAACAGGCCACAATTGAGCGGGATCTGGAACAGCTCATGCGTCAGCCCGTAATTGCACGACGGATTCTGAGCAATAAACTTGAAGCCTTAAATGAACATCATGCTCTTAAGCCTGACCTCACACCAGGTCATCGCCAAGCAGAGCTAGTCGGTGTCATAAATGCTCAGACTTTTTTGCCTGAAACACCTGACCTGCTTGAAACGACTCTGCAGCTTGAGCCAGCTACTCTTCATACACATACACTCAGTTTTGCCTCAGCCGCTGACCCTTTAGAAATTGAATCTGAGCCTTATCCAGTCGACGTAATTAGCAGCATGCTCAAAGAAGCGGATACAGGTCAGGGTATGCTTGAAGCTATAGCTGAACCTTCCCAGCAGCGCTCTCTGCCACCATTACCTACATTGCTGGATGACAAAACAGAACAGCTTTCTCAACAAGCTTTACAGCACGCTAAACAGACCCGCCAATTGGTGCTGGCGGCTGGCTGGTGGTTGTTTGCAAGTATGGTAGGCTCTGCATTTGCCGCTGGTGTTGGCGGATGGTTGGCAACACTTGTTTAGAAGTTTGCTATTCCAGCTTGTCTGTCTGATTATTTGCAGCGTTCAGGTGTCTTTGTCTGGCCTGTGACAAGGTCAATTTCACTGATTTTTTCAGCTGTTGTATAGATCACCCGGTCATCGCGCAAAACAGTGATCTGGCCGATATTACTATCTGATTTAAGGAGCGCCTGGCTGGGCTGAGTCTGACTAAAAATTTCAGCGCGATAAAAGGGTAGTCGGCTCTTACGTAGTTCATCCCAGCCAATTGACTGACGGCGGACAAAGACTAATTCACCATTAGCCTGAAAAGCGGCTGGGCCAAAGATTTCGAGCCGATCCCGGCTACTTGCAATTTCGCGAGTTTGAGTTGTGGCTTGATCTAGAAGCAAGAGACGGGCATTTTCTCTATCAGTCAGGCTAATCGCCAATTGACCTGACTGATAATCAAGCAGGTCAATCCAGACATTTTCGGGGGCTGTGTATTCAATCCGTGGGCTGGTTTCACCAGCTGCAATCGATACCAGTTCTCGGCCACGGGTAAAATAAAAACGCTTGTCGAACAGTTGCCAATTGAGGACGTTAGGGTCAAATGTTGGAAAAGCCAGAATCTGTTCCTGGGTTTTTGTGAGCGGATTGTAGCGATAAAAACGAGCCTCAGTGCTGGCTGCTTCGTCAGCTGGTTTTGCATTGAAGGCAAAATAAAGGGCATCAGCAGAAGGCCAAAACACTTTGCCAATTTCATCTGCAATGCGCGTTTCGGGAAGTGTAAGAGCTAATGCTTGCTGTTGGCCATCGCTGAGATTCATCAGGCCAAGACCAGGCTGATAGCTGACGCTGTTGCGTTGGCGATAAATGACCTCTGAGCCATTGGGTGAAAAACTCAGGTAATCCTGATCGTCGCTCAGTTTGCCTGATTTGAGTTCAAGCAGTTTACCTAGCCCCGTTAGTGGATCGCGAAGAATGGCGTGACTGCCAAGTGGGTTCCAGATCGTGAGATTCTGGGCATTTTCTGATACCAGAATATCTGTACAGGTTTTAACGGGGGGGCTGATTTGGCCTGTGTTCTGACCACAGGCGCTAAAAGAAAAAATTGAAAGCAACAAAATAGGTGTATAAACGCATGTTCTCGGCATAAAGCAAAAATCCTTTTTGTAACGAGGCTAATCAACTCAGGCTTAACTCAGCTAGTCTAACAATTATTTACAAAAAAGTAAATTATTTAATCGAGAAATTTAAGCTCTGCTCGCTGCTTGATTTAACCCAGATAGTGGGCGTGAGTAATGGCTAAGGCCAGGCCGTCAGCAGCATCGTCCGGTTTGGGAATCTTTTCGAGCTTGAGTAAGTCTTTAACCATTTCCTGAACATCTCGTTTAGACGCTCTGCCATGGCCGGTTAAGGTCATTTTGACCTGCATGGGGGTGTATTCAGCCAGAGTAATTTCTTTTTGGCGGCCTGTCAGCACAATCACCCCACGGGCCTGTGCAACTGAAATCGCCGTTGTCACATTGCGAAAGAAAAAGAGTTGTTCGACGACCATGACGTCAGGTTGGGTCAGACTTAGCAACTCACTCATATCATCGTAAATTGAGATCAGAGTGTCAGGAATCGGCGTGCCAGAAGCAACTTGCAGACTTCCATAAGTTTCAGCTGTATAGCTGCCGTTGACATAGTCAATCAGGCCATAGCCCACAATATGGGTGCCAGGATCAATACCGAGAATACGCATGGGATGGGGGGGGGCAGGAACTGACTGCTAGTTGCTAACGCTACGAGCTGCCTGCTGTTTCCTTCCTTGGGATTTTAGCCATAGTAGCCTGCTGGGGTAAGGCTAGCCAAGCATACACTTCAGCTTCGGTTTTAGCGGGGTATAATGCCAAAAATACTCACAGAAGGTAATCATCATTATGGCTAAAATCGAAGCTCGGCTTCAGGAACTCGGTCTTAAACTCCCTACCCCGCCCAAGCCTGTCGCAGCTTATGTTCCGGCGGTTTTGCATAACGGTCTGCTGTATATCTCTGGCCAGCTGCCGATGGTAGATGGCCAGCTCAGCTGTACAGGTCATGTGGGCCAGGAAGTCAGTCTGGAAACCGCTCAGGAAGCCGCTCGTACCTGTACGCTGAATGCGCTTGCGATTGCTGCTGATGTTTTGGGCGATCTAGACCGGATTACCCGCGTGATTAAAGTCGGTGGCTTTGTTAGCTCTAGCCCTGCTTTTACTGACCATCCCAAAGTGATCAATGGCTGCTCTGAGCTATTGGGCGAAATTTTTGGTGAAGCGGGTCGTCATGCCCGTGCAGCTGTTGGTGTTAGTGCCTTGCCATTAGGGGCCGCTGTCGAAATTGAGTTTGTGATGGCAGTCGCTGAAGCTTGATGCAGCGTTCCAAGATGATGAATGAGATGATCTAAAAGACCTGCTAAATCGGCTCAGATGGCGGAACCTCGCTGTCTGAGCCTGCGACCCAATTTATATGAGCGCTGCGATCGTTGAGAACAGGAGAATCCTTGAATATTATGCCCTTCGCC
This sequence comes from Candidatus Sericytochromatia bacterium, assembly GCA_913773825.1. GTDB lineage: Bacteria > Cyanobacteriota > Sericytochromatia > UBA7694 > UBA7694 > CAJYHH01. Next base: position 15,394 of record CAJYHH010000658.1, read on the forward strand.
ACAGCACCCATCGGCGTTTATGATTCTGGCCTTGGCGGGCTGTCAGTGGTTAAACAGCTGCAGCAGCAACTTCCCCATGAATCTTTAATCTATGTGGCTGACACTGCGCGTGTGCCTTATGGTGGCCGCAGCCGCGATGAAATTTATCGCTTTAGCTTTGAAATGATTGAGTATCTGGTTTCGCGCAACGTCAAAGCGATTCTTTGTGCCTGCAATACGTCTTCAGTGGTGATTTTGCCTGAGCTCAAGCGCGTTGGTCATATTCCCGTGCTGGGTCTGGCCCAGGCTGGCTCCCTTTTGCCACGCGGCCACCGTCGGGTTGTTTTGCTTGCGACTGAAGCAACTGTGCGTAGCCACCTTTATCGCCAATTAATCGGCATGCGTTTTCCTGAAGTTGAATTACTCGAGCTGGCCTGCCCTGAGTTTGTACCCTTAGTTGAAGCGGGTAAATGGCAGGGTCAAGAAGTTGAAAATATTCTGCGTCATCGTTTACAGCCTGTTTTAGACTGGCAACCTGATGCGGTGATTTTAGGCTGCTCTCACTATCCTTATCTGGCTGATGTGCTGCAAAAGGTTCTTGGACCCCAGGTTCAGCTGTTAGACCCAGCTGTGCAGCTTGTTAATCAGCTTCACCAAAAGCTCGACCAGCAGCATCGCCATACCCCTTATCGCCAGCCCGTCTGGGAAGTTTTGACAACTGGCCCTGCTGAACCTTTTGGGGCACTGGCTGAAAGCTATTTGGGCTGTTCACTGCCTGATCTGGCCCGCACAACTCTGGTGCCTGAACCTGCTCTTAACGTGGCGGTGATGTAGCGGGCGACGCCCGCTGGGGTGGGTGATGGGTTGAAAAGCAAAGATAGCTGTGTAGGCTATGAATACTAAGTAGAAGACAAGCACGGTCGTGCGTCTGTACAGCAAGTGAGCTTGAGCCTTTTGTTTTAAAGCCAGAACTCAAGCCTTAGCCGTTGGCGGCAGCGCCGCCTTACGGATAAGGACAGCTTTGCTACCCACCACTCATCACGCCAGCCGAGCTGGCTCTTTCTCCTTCTTTTCCCAAATGTGCGCAATCCCCCGGACTTGGCGTAAAGCCGCATGTTACAATGGCAGCAGCAATTTCAAAGGAATTAACGCGACTATGCGCGCAAACTGGCCCTTCGTGGTCACATTCCTGATTGCCTGGCTCAGCGCGGACCTGATGGTCCCGATCGTCCGCCGGATCGCTTTTATGGTCGGCAAAGTCGATAAGCCTGGTACTCGTAAGATTCACAAAGATCCAATCCCCCGTATGGGCGGAATTGCGATTTGTATTGGATGTTTTGCCTCTCTGCTTGGCATTGAGTATTTGCATCCTGGTTATTTTTCGATGCTGCCCTCTGAATGGCGCGGCGTTGTGCTCGGCGGTTTGATGATCTTTGCCGTCGGTCTGATGGACGATTTGTTTGACTTACGTCCTAAAGTGAAACTGGCTGGCCAGATTGTGGCGGCGAGTACGGCCTTTTGGCTAGGGGTGAAAATCACCTTTATTTCTAATCCCTTTGGCGGCATGATTCTGTTTCCAGACTGGCTGAGTTTTGTTCTGACCGTTGGTTGGCTGGTCGCAATCACCAATACCATTAACCTGATTGATGGTTTAGATGGTCTGGCTGGCGGTGTCTCAACGATTGCGGGTATCACGCTGTTTATGATGGCTTTAGATCGTAGCCAGGGCTTAAGCGCGCTGATTGCAATTGCTTTGGTTGGCGCCACATTAGGCTTTTTACGCTATAACTTTAACCCCGCCAAAATTTTTATGGGTGACTGCGGTTCGCTGTTTTTAGGCTTTATGCTAGCCGCTTTATCGATTACTGGAGCCATGAAAGTTGCCGCAACTGTGGCTGTTTTCCTACCCATTCTGGTTCTGGGCATCCCAATCTTTGATACAACCTTTGCAATTGTGCGTCGTTTAATGGCGCGCCAGCCTATTTTTCAGGCTGATAAAGGCCATTTGCATCATCGACTGTTGAACATCGGCTTGTCTCAGCGCCGTGCGGTGCTGATGATCTATGGCTTTAGCGCTTTGTTAGGCGGGATTGCTCTACAGCTTGTGCACTTTTCGCAGGCACGCGTGCTGATTGTTGTTTCGCTTTTACTCATAGCCTGGGGAGCAATTGATTTTAAATTGTTTTTACCCCGTCGCACCAGTTGATGTGATTGTCTGATTATTTTGCCTGAGGATAGAGCCGCTCAACTGCTAAAACCATCCACTCAATTAGCCCGTCAATGGATAGAAGTTGCGATCCAAACTGGTTTTTGTTTGGGATTATTGGTGTTAGTGGCAGGACTGTTCTATCCACTTTATGCTTTTTGGCCATTTCCATTTAATGGTCTCTGGCAAGATCGCAATGTCTTTTTGCTTGAAGCTCTGCATTACGCCTTTGCATTTTTGACCTTGTATATGTTGGGGTGTTGGCAATGGCTTCAGCTTCATCATGATCAGGCTGTGCCATTTAAACGTTTTTGGGTTGCGCGACAACTAACGCTTAGCCTGATTGGAACGCTTGTTGCTGTTTTACCTCTTCAGACTGTGCATTTGCTGGGACTCCCTGGCCCCTCACCGTTTGCCGCCTATGCCTGTGGCTTATTTTTGTTTATTTATTTTATTTGGCCAAAGTTGACTGAGCTCAAGCGAAAGCCAGGTTCTCAACCTTTTGCTTTTACCTTAGCGCTGGCTCTTACTCAGGCAACCGCATTTTGGTTGATGCCTACTCTGCCAAAGCTTGCCTGCTTTTTGCTTTTAAGCAGTACGTTATTCTTGCCTGTGCTTGCTTCTAGCTGGGATCGTGAAAAGCCCGAGATTTTGAGAGACCCCTGGCAACTGCTCTTTTTACTTGTATTGGTTGGATTTAGCGTGCTGGGCGCAACAGCTTGGTGGAGTTGGAATCAACTGTTAACAGACACTGAAAATATCCAGGCACGGATGCAGGCACTAATGGGTACGATGCGTTTGGAGCGCCCTGTATTACGTGGGACTCCAATCGCTAACAATGCTTATAACGCTTATTTGCCGATATTTGGTAGCCAGGGCCACCATTTAAACACGCGGTTTTCGATACCGCTTGCAGACAGTGATCGCATTAGAGGGATGTTTAACCTTCAGACAGGACATTTGCAGCCTGATACACAATTGCTGACCAAGTATCGATCTGTCTTAAATCAGCTTGAGCAAGCCAGCCAACATACCTGGATGAAATATCCACATGGTTCAGATATCTTGCCTATGCCCGATGTTGGTTTATTACAAGACCTTGGCCTCTTGAGGTTGGCAGATGGTATTTCTCGCTGTCGTCCAAATGATTGTTTAGCCGGTGCCCAGACTATTCTGGATAGTTTACGCATGCTTCAGGACATTCCTTTACATGGATTTGCCACTCCCATGATGGTGGCTTATAAAGTAGAGCGTATTAGCCTCAGCGCGCTTGGTTTTCGTTTAAAACCTGAAAGTCTCACACTTACTCAGTGGCAAATCTTGCTGAGTGAGTGGCAGCGCCTTATGGCAGGCGAACAGGCTCATTTTGACAAAGTGATTGCAATGGAAATGTTGCTTGCACAACAGACGCTGATTTCTATGTTGCCGCAACTTGAATCTGACGTTAATGCAACATCGGGTAGTTTGCCTGAATGGCTGGGTATTTTGCCTTATGTTCGCATTGCTTTACCTGAGCTTGAGAAGCTGAGTGAAGAAAGCCAGGCATATCTTCAGCAGCCCGCTCATCATTTATCGCTATGGAAAGAGCTTCGTCATAATCATTCTGAGATCGTATCTAACAACCCCTTTGCGCGCTCTGTTTTGATTGATGTACCCGCACTGATTTATCGTTTTCGCGAACATCAGACTATACTCAGAGGTTTTTATCAGCATTTGGCTTTGCAAGCTTATTATGCTGAACAAGGTCATTATCCTGAGGAGCTGTCTGCGCTTGTTCCTAAATGGTTGCCCGCTTTGCCTGACGATCCGTTTACAGGCCAGTCATTTGCCTATCATCCAGCTGGAAAGAGCTATGCTTTATATAGTCTCGGCTTAAATCAGCGAGATGATGGCAAGGGGAGTTATTACGGCATGTTTATTCATACCCAAGCATGTCAGGGTGATGAAATTGTTTTTGCTCCCGAAGTACCAGAAAAATGCCGAATTGATAATTGAATAACAGAAACTGTTAATAAACTAGATTCGCCATTCGTCAGGTGTGAGTTCTTCAATATCTTCTTCGTCAAGTTCAGCCCAATTGCCAACTTGTTCGATGATCTGGCGATGAACACGACGACTACGAGCCCGACCCGCTGTGCCGAGTTTAAGCACCTGGTCCCGCTGATTTTTACCCACAGCCCGTTTGGTCAGGGCTTCTTCTTTGCCTGCATCGACACGCTGACGAAAACCTTCTTCAGCTTCTTCATATAAGCGCAGGTAGTTGTAATAACGTTCTGTTTCAGTGTCGATGTTTTCTTTTACAGCGCAACCTTCTTCATGCCAATGTACGCAGTTATTAAAAGCGCACTGGCCTAAAAAAGGCTGAAACTCAGGGTAAAACGTGCCAAGGTCGCCTGGGTCAATCGGGGCTAACTTGATATTGTTAAAGCCCGGTGAGTCTGCCAGCCAGCCTGAATGTTTGCCCAGGCCTATACGATGAAGTGATACATGGCGAGTGGTGTGTTTACCATTGCCCTGTTGATTCACATCGCCCACCGTCAGCTGAATTTCGGGGTTTAAGCGATTAATCAAGGAAGATTTCCCAACGCCTGAAGCGCCAGCCAGAACCGTTACTTTATCGCTGAGCTGTTTAATCAGTTTTTTAAGCCCTTTGTCTTCATCAACTGAGACAAAAAAGTGTGGGAATTCAGCGTATTCTTCAGCTAAAAACTCTTTGAGGTCATCATCCATCAGATCTGATTTACTGATGCACAGCACCGGCGTCAGGCCTTCATACAGAACTTCTAAAATCAGGCGGTCGACCAGCAAAAAGTTAAAATCTGGCTGCAGGCAGGACATCACAATTAAGACCTGATCTACATTGGCAATGGCTGGTTTTGGCAATTCACTGATGCGGGGCAGAATATCGGAAATAACAGGGCGTTCAGCTTCGAGCTCTTCAAGTTGAACGCGATCACCGACTTTAATCTGTTCGCCGCCCTTTTTTAAAGTGGCGCGCATCGTGCAGAGATAAACCTGCTCCTCATGCGCAACCGAATAAAAATTGGCTTCCTGCTTGATGACCCGGCCTTCGCTCACGCGTAAAGTCTCATTAGGCTTTCACCATGGGCAGAGGCTGCTCGTTATTATCCACGCTTTGGATTCTTAGCTGGCCGCAGGCTGCCATGTCATCCTGGCCATGATTGTGGCGGATAGTGGTCGGAAAACCCGCTTTGACCATGATTCTTTGAAACGCTTCAATTTCAGCTCGCGGTGGCGCCTGAAAAGGGCTGTCCACAGGATTATACGCAATCAGGTTGAGATGGCAGTGAATTCCGCGCAGAGCTTCTGCTAATTCAAAAGCGTTTTCACGCGAAGCATTATGCCCGGCTAACATGGTGTACTCAAAGGTGATCCGTCGGCCTGTATGGTCAGCGTAGCGCTTAGCAACATCTAACAGAGTGGCGACGGTATATTTACGATTGATGGGAACTAAGGTGTCGCGAGTTTCAGGATTGGCGCTATGCAGTGAAATAGCGAGGTTATAATCGCGCTCTTCCTGCATTAGCTTTTCAATCCCCGGAATAATCCCAGAGGTTGAAATGGTAATACGCCGTAAGCCGATTCCAATTTGGCGATTGAGAATTTCAATTGCAGCCAGTAAACGGTCATAGTTCAGCAAAGGTTCACCCATGCCCATAAACACAATATTGCTGATCCGGTCATGATCAGAAAATTCTTTTAAAGCCCCTTGTTGGACGGCATGCTGCATCAGTAAAAACTGATCAACAATTTCAGCTACGCTTAGATTGCGGCGAAAGCCGCTCAGGCCCGTTGCGCAAAAGGGGCAGCCGACTGTACAGCCAACTTGAGAAGACAAGCAGGCGGTCAGATGGTGATCCTGAACAATCGTGACACATTCAACTGTCTGGCCATCAGCCAGATTGATCAGAAATTTAGTGGTGCCATCGCGTGAAGAAATCTTCTGGCGAATGGTATGGGGTGAAAGGACAGTTTGTTCAGTGAGCTTTTGGCGGAAGGCTTTGCTCAGGTCTGTCATATCTTCGAAGCTGCGCACGGTTTTTTCAAACAGCCATTTTTCCAGCTGTTTGGCGCGAAACGGTTTTTCATCAAGCTGTGCAACGAGAGCTTCAAGCTCGGCACGGCGAAGGCCGGTCAGTACCGGCAGGGTGTCAGTTTGGGTTGGCTTCATAAGCTGTATTGTAACCTGGGGCAGGCGGCTGGATAAAGAGGCTAAGCGAAGCTTTGCTTATGCCAGCTTTGCTGGCGTGGTGAGTGGTGGGTTATGAGTGGTGAGTTTTAAAGGCCTTGTGAATGTACAGCTGATATCTTTCCCCAAAGCCCAAAGCCTTCTATTCTTCAAAAACCCAAAACTCACCACCCACCACTCATAACCCATTATCGCACCGCCAGGTGCAAAACTCACCACGCGAAGCTCTGCTTCGCTATATGCTACGATTAGACATTGCAATTTTATAGTTTCGCTCAGAAAGGGCACTCTGGGTTGAATTGGTTATGATTTGGGGATGATTTGCAGTTTCTGGCGACGTACTCGATTCTGGCTCTTGCAGCTTGGCCTGGTCTTGAGCTGTTTGTGTCTGCCAGTTCAAGCATCTGATTTAGGGTTAGGCGGTATTCCTTACCCTAAAGTCAGCAGTCTGTCAGGCTGGCAGTATCGCTGGGGTGATTCTCCCTTAGATGCTGATGCTCAACCTGTCTGGCTAAAAGCAGAGACTGGCTGGCAAAATCTTGATCCACCCTTAAATCCACCAGGCCGGCAAAACAGCCCTTGGCTGTGGCTGAGGGTACGTTTGCCTCAGTTACATGCTTATGACAGTCTTTATCTCAGAGGGATTGATGAGCGCTTTGAGGTTTATTTACATCAGCAGGTCATCTACCGTTTTGGCGACTTGCCGCCTCATAATCGCGTCTATCCGGGTTTTCCCTGGCATATGATCCCGCTGCAGGCTCAAGACAGTGAGCAGTGGCTGTATCTAAGAATTCATTCTACAAGTCGGCATATTGGCATCTTTGGTACACCTCGCCTGGGTTCTCCGGCTGCTCATCTGCAGCTGCTCATGTTGCAGGACTTAGACCGAATAGTCGTGGGCTGTTTGCTGATTTTTATTGGCTTACTTGTCTATTTGCTGTTTAGCCGCCAGCCCGTCAAAGGATATCGTTTGCTGTGTTTGTTTGCTGTCACCATTGGCGCTTATGTCCTGTGTCGGACAGAGATTAAACAAATCTTTGGGCTGTCACCTGCTGTCTGGAAGTGGATTGAATATATCGGGCTGTTTATCAGTGTGCCAGCCTTATGTTTGTTTTTAAACAGATTGTTTGGTCGGCGTGGTGCCAAAATTTGGCAAGGACTGATCTGGCTGCAGGTCACGGTCTGTACGGTTAGCCTCTTGCTGGCAGCGGGTGGTGTGCTCTCGATTCAGGACACCACAACGCCGTTTTTGTTGCTGACGCTTGGCAATATGCTGGTCGGTCTGACGGTGGTATTTTGGGGCTTTCGCAGTCAGGGCGAAAACGGCAGGCTGGTGATGACGGGGTTACTGGCTTTGTGTCTATTTACCGGACTGGACATTCTGGTTTCATTAAAATGGATTCCCTGGATTCGGCCCATTGGCCACTGGGGTTTATTACTGTTAATGATTTCACTGGTGTTTTTAGTAAAACAGCAGGTTGAACAGGCCTATCACGATAAGCGGGTTGCAGAAGAAGCCAGTCGGACGAAATCTGAGTTTTTGACCAATATCAGTCATGAGATTCGTACACCTTTAAACGCCATTTTAGGCTTTACAGATCTGTTGGCCAAAGAGTTTCAAAAACATCCCAAAGCCACAGAGTATCTGCAAATTATTCATACTTCCGGTCAGACCCTGCTGATGTTGATTAACGATATTCTGGACTTAAGCAAAATGGAAGCCCAGCGCATGCAGCTTCACAATAGTCCGGTTCAGCTGCGCCAGCTAAGCGAAGAGATTCATCAGCTGTTTAGGCTGAGCATGCAGCAAAAAGGCTTGAGCTGGGAGCTTGATCTGGATCCGGACCTGCCGCGCTGCGTGATGTTAGATGGCGTGCGTTTGCGCCAGATCTTATTAAACTTAGTCGGCAACGCGCTTAAATTTACGGATTCAGGTGGCGTGAAGCTCAAGATGAGCTGTGTGGATTGCGCAGCCCCTGAAACACAGTCTGAGCCTGAGACAAGGGTTAGTTTAAACATCAGCGTCAGCGATACAGGGATTGGGATTCCCGTTGCTGAGCAGGCTCGAATCTTTGAGCCTTTTTATCAAGTTGAACGCAATAGCCAGCGTCGTTTTGCGGGTACGGGTCTAGGTCTGTCGATTACTTCCCGATTTGTAGAATTACTGGGTGGCAAATTAGAAGTCAGCAGTGAGCCTGAAAAAGGCACTTGTTTTAGTTTTGAAATTTCTCATGTGGAAATTGTCGAAGTTACAGATGTTGTAGATGAACAAGATGAATTAGTGACTTGGCTGGAAGCCGCTGCTGAAGCGGATTCAGATGTCATTGAACTGCCCTTGGCCATTAGCCAGCCTTTATTAACTCAGTTACAGGAGCTTCAGCAAAACAAAAGCATCAGCAAAATCCAGAAGTTTGCTGATCATTTAGTGGAGACAGCGGCTCAGATTCAAAATACTCGTCTGGCTCAGTTTGGCCAACAACTTAAAAAAGCGCTTCAGCATTTTGATATTGGCCAGATCAATGCGCTGCTTGATCAGCTTAAACAAAGTTTGCAGCAGGATTTAAAAGATTCCTGACTTAGCTGAAGGGATTGAGTGGGACTGTAGTAGGGTTCTAGCTCTGGGCCTGTGAGAGTAAAAACGCCAGCAAAAAGCCAAAGGTTGTAAATAGCCCACTGAGTGCGCCTTCACCTTCATAAGCTTCAGGCAGCATGGTTGACGCCAGCATGGTGATCACAGCGCCGGCAGCATAGGCTAAAATTACAGCCATCACTTCACCAGGAGCATGCTGGAGCCAGGCATAGCCTAAGGCTGCACTCAGAGCGGAGACTAACAACACGATTAACCACAGCACCAGAATCTGGCGCACAGGCCGGCCATCCTGTTTCATACCGGCAGAGGCGGCCATACTTTCAGGAATATTGGATAAAAACACAGCTGCTACCATCGCCCAGGAGACCTGGCTATGGGTATCCAGCAAAGAGGTGCCGATGGCAACGGATTCAGGAATGCCGTCTAACAGGGCGCCAATCACTAATACCATCGCAGGACCTGTGCTGCCTGAATGCTGCTGCTGACCTTTGGCTTGTTTGCGGTTTTGAGCGCCGTTACGGGTCAGCCAATAATTGGCTCCGGCATAGCTCAGGGCTCCGGCGAGTAAGCCAGCTGAAGCCGCCCAGGGGCCACCTTTGGCGTGGGCTTCCTGCATCAGTTCAAAAGCTGCTGATGACATCAGAACGCCAGCCCCCAAAGCCATAATGGCTGAAATCAGCCTTTGTGAAGTCGGGGTATAGACGCCTAATAAAGCGCCGACTAAAAGGGCAAAACCGCCGACTCCCCCCCAGAATCCTGCCTGCCACATCTGCTTAAGCGCTTAATGGCAGAGCCATTTGTTCAGGGGGCTGGTCAAGAATCACGTTATCTTCGCCATAGCGTTTACAGAGTCGTTGGATCAGGCTTTCGTCCGGTACAATCCAGAAGTCCATGCCAACAGCAACCTGTTTATCGGGGTGACTTTCAGAGTTGAGCAAGACAGGTAGTTCTCCAGGGTATTCCTGCAAAATACAGCGCAGTTCAGTTAACTGACGGGTGTCTTCAAAGCTTGGCAGTTTGAGTTTAAGAATGGGCAGTTGTTTAAGCGGCTGGGCTGAATTAAGAATCACGTTGGCAGAATCATTTTCATCCCGTTTATCGCCAATTTTGCCTTTGATCAGCAGGCGATCTTCAGTGGTCAGCAGCTCACGATTGGCTTCAAATGATTTAGGAAAGGCAACCACTTCAATCTGGCCCGTTAAATCCTCAACGGTCAGAATCATCATATCTGCGCCTTTTTTAGTCACCACCTGGCGGCGGGCCATGACCATGCCGGCAATGGCCGTTTCACGCCCTTCTTCCAGCTCTGCCAGATCAGAGATATTATGGCGAGAAAAAATTTCCACCATTTCAGCTTCTTGATCAAGCGGGTGGCCAGATGCATAAATGCCGATCACTTCTTTTTCGTAGTTAAGCATTTCTTCCCAGGGGTATTCTTCACTGGGTCTAAGCTCGGGTTCACGCTGAAAATCCAGATCGACATCTTCATCAACGGCATCAAATAAGCTGAACTGGCCAATATTGCGCTGCTTTTGATCCTGGTTGGCAGAAGACGTTACAGCATCAAGATTTTCAACAAGTTCACGGCGATTAGCGTGTAAGCTGACAAAAGCCCCACCTTTAATCAGGCTTTCAATCGCACGCTTATTGACAAGTCTTAAATCAACGCGAGAGCAGAAATCAAACAGCGATTTAAACGGCCCGCCTTCGCTACGCTCTTTCATAATGCTTTCAATGGCGCCTTCGCCGAGTCCTTTAACTGCGC
>CAJYHH010000659.1 GCA_913773825.1 Candidatus Sericytochromatia bacterium
GGCTGATAAAACGTTGCGGCTTTTACTCAAGGTCGCGTCGCATTGCGCGTTGAATCTGGCGCTTCACGTCGCGCTCCTGAATCGAGGCTCGTTTGTCGTGGAGCTTTTTACCTTTACATAAGCCAACTTCAGCTTTGAGGTAATTGCCTTTCCAGTACAGTCTGAGAACGATTAAGGTCAAGCCCTGCTCTTGGGTTTTGCCGACCAGACGCATCAGCTCACGCTTATGCATCAGTAAACGGCGTGGCCGCATCGGATCATGATTCATGATGTTGCCGTGAGAGTAGGGGCTAATATGCAGATTGTGTACAAACAATTCGCCTCGGGTGAGTTGGGCGTAATTGTCGCGCAAATTGGCGTTGCCAGCGCGGATGGCTTTGACTTCTGTCCCCCGCAGCTCGATGCCGGCTTCGTATTTTTCCAGGATGTGAAAATCATGGTAAGCCTTGCGGTTGTCGATAGCTTTTCGCGAGCGGTCCTTATCCTTTGACATAGCGGCTTCCTGCTTAATTGTGAAGGACTATTTTAGCATAAGGGGGATGACGGCGTAGCCGTCGTGGTGGGTTCAAAGACAAAATGCACCAAGACGAGGACTTAACTCTTTGTTCTTTAAACCTAGAACCCATCACTCAAAACCTACAACAGACAGCGTAGCTGTCATCTTCCCAATAAAAAACCGGCCGCAAGGGAAGGCGGCCGGGTTAAACGGTTAAGTTCAGGGATTCAATAACCAGCGCTTACAGGACGTTCCTGTGCGTTTGCATGAGAATCCAGAGATTATCATTTTTCTGACGCATAAGTGGTCTCCTTTCAAACAGTTCCAAACTGTTAGCAGTTTGTGAACCGTAAAACAGAAGCAGTTACTTGTATCAGGCGCCTGTGAGCACTGCTCTTTCGTATGTATTCACTATACAAGGGATCACCATGAGGTGGAAGTAGATTGCATATCTTTTTGAGTATTTATATTCCCAATAGGTAAAATTTATTCTAATGTGTAAGGTTCGTCACATGTGAAGCCAGAGTCGCTTTTTCTGAGACATTTAAAGCTGAAGTAAATTTACACAGGAAATTTGACAAGAAAAAAAACCACCTAAAAAGGTGGCTTGTGAGCTGTATAAAATCCCATCAAAACTAGCGCATCCCAACTCTAACTTGAACAGCCTTTGCGTGTTTTGCTGATGATAAGTTTAATTGTAAAAGAGAAATCCAGGCTCCAATGAGTCCCTAGACACAGGCGATCTGTGATCTTCGTCAAATCTCTACAGTAAAGGTTATGACTGGGTTTCGTTTGGTTTATGTTTAACTAAAGACTTAAAAGTAAGCGATTTTAAACACCTAAAAACGGTCTGAATCTGTGTTTTGCTTTAAAGCGACGACCGGATGACTAAAAGATTATGTCGAGTGAGCCCACGCGGGTATAATTAGGCCCATGACATCCAATCATCGAACTCAACAGGCTCATGTCACACTGGACCGCGAACGCTGCAGAGGCTGTCTGCTCTGCCTGGACATCTGCCCCAATGATCTGTTTGTACGCGATCATCAGCCGAATCAGGCTGGTGCTTTACCTGCCGCTATGCGCTATGAGGAATACTGTATTAATTGCATGCGCTGCGTGACGATTTGTCCGGATCAAGCTTTTAATGTGCCTGAACATCCAGCGTTTAATCTGGGTGGTTATGTCTTTGGGCTGAGTTTACGCTGGCATCGCCTGACGACACCGACAAGCCCTGAGGAGCAGCGACCATGATTGTCGAACAACAGCTTCAGGTCTTTTCGGGTTTTCAGGCTGTGATAGAAGCCGCCGCAGCGGGTGGCTGTCGGGCTTATTACGCCAGCCCCAGTCCGTTACACGCTCAGCTTTTAAATGAAGGGGCCAGACGTTTTCATCAGCTTCACGGCAGCTTTGTGCAGGCGGCTCACCCGGTTGATGCGCTTTCGATGGCGCTAGGGGCCTCTCAGATGGGTGTTTTGCCAATGGTTAGCGGGAATTTTCCTGATTTTTTGGCGATGCAGGAAGTCTTACAGGCTTGTTTTCGCCAGGAATGCCCCTGCGTGTTGGCTGTCTTGCTTTACCAGGAGCCTGCCTGGTCTGCTCCGGGCTTGCAGACATCCAATCAGACATCCAATCAGACATCCAATCAGACATCCAGCCAGGCCTCGCCGTTAGCGTATGCGTATCCTTGTTTTTTAGACCCCTGGCCAGCAGCAGGTTTGCCCATGATTAGCCTGATGCCAGCGAGTTTGTCGCGCCTTTATGAACTGACTCAACAGGCCTGTCAGCTTTCGCTTGCCGCTCGTCAGCCGGTTGCGATTTTACTGGACCCTCTGCTCTTACCCGTAACAGGGGATTTGCCGATGCTGGCCCCTGAGCCGCTTCATCTGCCTCATTTTCTTCCTCAGGGTGAGCACTGGTTAGAGCGTCTGGATACTTCACAACAAGCGCTTCTGCCTTTAGCGAGTCAATGGCTGCGGCAGTGGAGCGGCACTGCAAGTCCTGAATACTGTTTGCTGGCTACAGGTTTATTAGGCGGCTGGCTGTTAGAAATGGAATGGCCAAGGGGTAGTGTACTCGTGCCTGAAAGCCTCTTTCCGTTTGCTTTAGAAGATTTACCTGAAACGCCTGTTTATGTTGTTGAGTTTGCGCCTTCAAATTTAGGCCGGCGTCTG
>CAJYHH010000660.1 GCA_913773825.1 Candidatus Sericytochromatia bacterium
GGATTAGATGCACATATGGCAATATCTGCGCCCCCTGCTTTCAGGGTTAGCATCAAACATGCTGTTTCAGATGTAACATGCATGCAGGCTGCAATGCGCAGATTTTTAAAAGGCTGAGATACACCAAATTGCTGGCGAATCTGTTGCAACACAGGCATCTGCTGGTTGGACCAGTTAATCTTCTTGATGCCGGCCGAAGCCAGTTCAGGATTTTTGATGTCGTGCTGCATTGGTGCCTCCCCAGCTAAGCTGAGTCAAAAATGAGGAGGTACCCCGTAGGGGATTCGAACCCCTGTCGCCGCCGTGAAAGGGCGGTGTCCTAGGCCTCTAGACGAACGGGGCAAGTTGGTGGTGAGCCATCCGCGACTCGAACGCGGGACCATCTGATTAAAAGTCAGATGCTCTACCAACTGAGCTAATGGCTCATCTTGGAATCGGTTTATGTCGCGGCTGCGTTTGTTTCCGAATCACTCAAGTAGTATAACCAACCCCCCTGGGAGTGACAAGTTGAATGCAAAGAAAAAATCCTAAACAAATTTAGGTGTGGTTTAAGCTATCGATAAGAGAAAGCCATTTGACCGGGTTTCATAAACGCTTTGAAGCTGTTTAACGGCTTTATTTGAATTTTAATAGAGCTTTTCGGGCTCTAGCAGACGCCCGGGCCTTGCTAAACATCGGTTCGGCCTGCCCCCTAAATCTCATTTTTCCTTTGCTATACTTAACTTCACCCTGACTCAGTGAAGTTATCGACTCATGTCTACCGGAAAAATGCAGCTGGACTATCTCCCAGGCCATCTTGAAATGCTCCTTGAGCATGAAGACTATAAGGCTGTTGAATCTCTGCTACGTCAATTTCGACCCGAAGACGTCGCTGAATGTCTGTTGCAACTCAGCTCTTATCATATTCGTTTAGTTCTGACCCATATCAAAGCTGAGCTGGCCGGTGAACTGGTTGAGCATATCGACTATGACTATTGGCGTGAGTTATTAGCGCCGCTTGACCAGCGCCGTCTGGTTGAGATTCTCGACTATTTGCCTTCAGATGACGCGGCTGACTTATTAGAAGAGTTTGACGAAGAGCTGCGCGAAGAGTTGCTAGAGGGAATGCGAAAGAGCCCCCAGCAAGAGAGTTTTCAGACCGTTGCGGCACTGCTGCAGTATCCCGAAAATACTGCTGGCGCCATTATGAACCCCGATATTGTGCTAGTGACCCAGACGCTTGAAATTGATCAAGCCCTAAATATGATCAGGGCTAATATCGAGTCGTTTAAAGACATCAACTATATTTTTATCACTGATCCTAATAAGCGCCTGACGGGTATGTTGCCTTTACCTGTGCTGATTTCAGCTAAGTCTGATGCCCTGATCGAAGACGTTATGCTGAAAGATTTTATTGCCGTCAATGCCCTGATGGATGAAGACGAAGTCGTTGATGTGGTGCGCAAATATGAGTTGACAACGGTGCCTGTTGTGGACTCTCAGGGTTTATTAGTTGGGGTGATTACCATTGATGACGTTATTGATGTCATCGAAGAACAAGCTGATGAAGATGCTTATAAAATGGCGGGTCTGGGTGATCCAGACAGCCAGACTTCTGCTTTTCGCGCAGCGCTGACGCGTATTCCCTGGCTGTTGATCTGTTTAGGGGGCTCCATGTCAGCGGGTACGATTATTCATCTGTTTCAGGACACACTTGAAGCCGCGATTGTGCTGGCCTCTTTTATGCCTGCTGTCATGGGTATGGCTGGCAATACAGGCGTGCAGACCTCGACTTTGTTAATCCGCAATATGAGTACAGGGCCTTCTCTGCGTCGACATCTATTTAAAATCGTTATACGTGAATTCCGGACTGCAATGGTAATCGGCTTACTTTGCGGCAGTCTGGCGGGATTTGCAGCCTGGCAGTTGTTTCATGCCAATCCCGCAATTGGGGGTGTCATTGGGGTTTCTTTATGCCTAAGTATTCTCTTTTCAACCTTTTTAGGCACAAGTATTCCGTTTTTATTTCAGAAACTTTCAGTTGATCCAGCAGTTGCTTCAGGTCCCTTTGTTACGACGATTAATGATTCAACTGCCCTGATTATTTATCTGAGCATTGCTACTTTTACCTTGCGCTATATTCAGCATTAAAAGAGATTTTAAATGGTGGGTTTTGGGTGGTGGGTTTTAAGACTTTTAAGACAAGAATCAGAAAATTCAAGCTCTGACTGTCAGTTAAATGCCCGTGGGGGTAAGGCGTGTGTTTATTGCGCCCGTTTTAAAGCGACAAGCCACTAGCTCTTTTGATCTTTTTAGCTGGCTTAGCGCGGATTAGATCTATGTAGATCGTCAAGGACAGAGTAAAATGATGCAGGCTGACAGGACTTGATTTAAGGGCGTCTGCCCTACACCCTAAGCCCGTAGTTTAAGAACATTTTTCTGATTAGAGTTTTTAATTGACTGTTAACCCTAATATAAGAAAGATCTCGTTCAGCAGTTCCGATAAGCCTATTATATAAAGCGTTGTTCAGAGGTAATTGTTTCCCATGAAGATGTCGCGTCTCGCAAAATCCCTGCTCGGTTTAACTCTGCTTGTTGGTTGCGCTCCCCAGATGCCTACCGCTATGAACACTTCTCGTTCAACTGTCGGTGCCATGCGCGCTCCCGTTACCGCTCAGGGTGCTTCTACCGCCAGTTCTTTGCTGCTGACCGACAACTTCAACGCTTGGATCCGCCAGAAACAGCGCAATGATGGCTTTGGTGGTGACGTTCCCTCTGTTCCCGTCGAAGGTCAAACTGTTGCTGCTCTGCCTGCTGCAACTGGCAGTAAAACGCTGACCTACATGACCTACGAAGCTCTGGATAACAACCTCTACGGTGACTTGAACAGCATCCTCGACACGCTTGAGCTGATCGGCAGCAATCCTCAGATGAACCTGCTGGCTCAGACCGACAACTTTGGTCCTGGCAACGCTGCTCGTTATATGATTCAGCAGCATGCTCAGATGGGTCAGATTGTTTCTCCCCACGTCAAACTGGGTGAAGCCGGTGAAAATTCTGGCGACCCCCGCGTTTTTGCTGACGCTGTTCGTTGGGGCTTCAGCTCCTACCCCGCGAAAACAAACTGGCTCAACATCAGCACCCACGGCATGGGCTTTGCCGGTATCAATACCGATGACAATCCCCAGGCTTCGATGAACATCATCAACTTCAACCAGGCTCTGAAATCGGGTCTTGGCAGCAAAAAACTCGACATCGTCAGCTTTGACGCTTGTTTGATGGCCACTGTTGAAGTCGGTTCTGAATTAAAAGATTCTGCCAACATCATGGTCGGTTCTGAAGATTCAACCTACTACTGGGGCAAAGGTTATGCTAAAACCTTCTCCAAAATTGCTGCTAACCCCACCGCGATGAACCCCGATCAGGTTGTTCGCTCGATGGTTGTTGATGTTCATGATAAAGGTGCCAGCAACCAGACTCTGACTATCTCTGCAACTGACCTGCGCAAAATCGGTGAACTGGAAGCTGAACTCGACAATCTGGCCCGCGCTCTGCGCCGCGTGATGCCGACTCAGTCTGCCAACATCATTCGCGCTGCTCGTGCTTCGCAGGAATTCCACCTGGCTCAGGGTATTCCCTTCCGCGATATCAACCGTCTCGGCGCACTGCTGAAACAGAATGTAAAAGATACTGAAGTTGCTAAGATTGTTGACCGCATCAACAACGTTATGTATCGTCGCGGCGTGATCATGTTCTCCCGCCAGAGCAAGCAGCAGAACGACCAGGGTCGTGGCCTCTCCATCTACCTGCCAACCGAAGGTGATGTCAGCCCCCTTTATCGCCAGACTCGCTTCGCCAAGAGCACCCAGTGGGATGAATTCCTGCTGGATATGAACCAGGCCATCAAAGTGGCTGCTGGCATCGCTCGCTAAAATAAGTTTTTTCTACTCTACGCAATCGGGCTGAACGCAAGTTCAGCCTTTTTTTCATGGAAGAGACAGGCTGTGGGCGATGAAGGCTATAGGTCCTCACGATCAACTAATACCAGGCTGGTGTTTGAAGCATGGTTTACGGTGCCCGGTATCCGAAAAAGCCCACTAGCCCGATTAGGCTTTATCCAGACTCCAGATGCCATCCCACCCAGGGCTGCTGGGTTTTAGATCTGTCACTCTGATAGCCATGGCCTGGCTGACCGGATCACCATCAGCAGCAGCCTGGGTAAAAAAACGCTGAGCTGTGGCAAAATCGCCGCAGCGGTAGGCCTCAAGCCCCATATGATAAAAGCCCGTATAAAGAAAATTTCGTGAGTGAGCTAAACGCTCATCCCAGCAATAGATTTTAACGGGCTGAAGTTTGCCTTTGACGCGTACGGTGTCTACTTCACGCAAGCCTTCACGATGAGCCAGCTTTTGAAACACGCTGTCGCTAAGCATAATCGAAGAGCCATAAAGTTTATTGCAGTGCTCAAGACGTGAGGCCAGATTGACCGTATCGCCAAAGATGTCTAAGCCTTCTTGTTCACGCAGGGTGACTTCACCAAAGGCCAAGCCGATTCGTAAACGAGTGCCCGGAAAATCAGGCAGACGCTGCATATGCTCAACCGCTAAAGTTGCCGTACGCAGAGCTTGTTCAGCTGCTTGTTCTTGTGAACCGGGCCAGATGCCAAACGCACTCATGAGGCCATCGCCCAGATGTTTAATCGGGCAGCCCTGGTGCCAGAATATCTGATCTTCGATCCGAGCCAGTTCATGATGCATCTGCTGTGAAAAGCGCTCGCCGTATTGCTCACCTAAGCGTGTTGAATCCGCAATATCCATAAACATCACGGTACATTCGGGAGAGTAGTGCTGTTTGCGCTGGTTGCCGAGCACCATTGTAAAGCTAAATTCACCCAGATCGAGCTTGTCGCCAACGCGTAGTGGGGCATAAAAAACTTTGACCTGATTAAGAAAAACGCCATTAGTGGAGTGTAAATCGCGGATGACCGTATTGCGGCCAAAACGGTAAATCACACAGTGAAAGCGTGAAATTGTTTTGGACTTTAAGACCACATGACAAGTGGGATCACGGCCAATCAAAATCGGATTGAGGTCAATTTCGCAAAGTTTGTGGTCGCCTTGCAAAAGACCTAATCCAAAGTCAATTTGGGTGTCGGTGCCGAGCAGATCGTCGAGAGAGCTGAACTGACGAGTCTGATTCAGGTCTTCTGACGGCTCTGAAAATTCAAAAGGATGAGTAAACACCGCTACCACTTAAATGAATATAGCTTGTGGAATCTATTTTAGCAGGCAGAATCCATCAATAGATCTTGGCCTAAACAGATGTCAGACAATAATTGTTTAAGCTCGCTTAAACAAAAAGGCAAAAGACAGATGATATTGCTTCATTTTTGTCTTTTGCCCTTAAGTAAAGTACCTGTGGCACGAGCTGTCTTTGAGACTAGAGACCTGGTACAGCCCCTTTATTCTGAACTTTGCCAGACATAAAGTTATAGTGAAGTTCAAGATAGTCAGGTGCTTTGGCGATGATGCCACCAGGGCCAACTTCAGGCGCTGGAATCCCAAAGGCCGTGAACTTGGTCATAATCACACCTGAAACTTCAATCTGGCCATTGACCTTGGCTGCTTTGGCGGTTGTGGCAATGGCGTATGAGCGTCCGCCAATTTTAATCTGGCCTCTGACTAAGCCAGAACCGCGCTTGAGCATCTCTTGCCATTTTGCCATCGGCAAAGCTTCGGTCGTTACAATTAAGCTGGACTGAGAGCCTGCTTTGAGCATCTTGGCTACTTCTGTATCGCGATCGCGCTCATTGCTGTTAAACGAGCTGATCGGAATGGCAATTTCGGCTTTAAAATTATTGCCGGCTTTAACCGCTTTGACTGTGACACTGCAATTGGTGCCGACAATGGTTGATTCAGACATGGCAGCAACTGTTTTGCGGGTTTTGTAAGCCACGCAGTGAGAGCCTGACTGTAAGACCGGTGTTGAAGATTCAGCCTCACCCGAAGTCAGGCTTAGAGCAAGTCCCGCAGCGATAAACAGCGGCATTGATTTTTTAAAGACGCTTTTTATTGCGTTCATTAGAGATTGGCTCCCTGTTCAACCCAGAGTTTAACTTGGGCACGCTCAGCGTCAGTCATATTGGTGACGTTGCCCTGAGGCATTGAGCGAGACTGGACACGCGCATTAATGCGGCTTGCGCTGGATTGAATTTGAGCGGCTGTTTCAAGATCTAAACCACCTGCTGGGCTGCGATAAGCAGAGTTAGTCGGGGTTTGAGCATGGCAAGAGACACAGCGATTGTCGATAATCGTTTTGATTTCAGCAAAAGCCACAGTTGTTGCCGGGGATGTGCTGCTGTTAGCACTGGGCGTGCTGCTGGGCTGATTGGCAGGAGTAGTTGGGCCACAAGCGCTTAGGCCTGCCCCGGCCAGAAGTGCGGCTGCCAGTAGAAGACGGGTCGGAATTGAAAGCATGTTATAGACCTCCATGACACTGCAATAGTTTCAACTTGAATGATTGTAGCACGCGCTTTTTTTTAGAATTTGCCAATAAGTTGAACGAAGTCTTTGTCTGGCAGAATTCTTGGATCTTTTTATTGGACTCATCCCTGTTGGTTTATCGAGAACAAGCCCGTTTTAATCAAGATATGTATACTCACACATATCGCTAAAAGTAGCTGTAGATCGTTTATAGCCCAAAATATCATCAAGTGAAATCAGCTCATTGCCGCCTAAGCTGACGTCAATATCATGGCCGCGATACTGAGCTGGATGCTGATAACCCGAAGCATGAGCCAGACTCAGCAGATCTTTGCGGAAGGCTTTGACATAGCGAGCAAAGCGGCTGGATTTATCTTCGACGTCTAAACCTTTTTGCAGCCAGCTGTTTTGAGTGGCAACGCCCGCTGGACAGAAGTCTGTGTGACATTTTTGGGCCTGAATACAGCCAATTGACATCATCGCTTCGCGGGCAATATTAATCAGATCGCAGCCCATTGCAAAGGCAACGGCAGCCTGATCCGGAAAGCCTAATTTACCTGCGCCAATCCAGACCAGTTCTTCGGCAATCCCAGCTACATGAAAAATCTTATACACTCGCGCAAAGCCCACTTTAAACGGCAGGCCAACGTGATCACTAAACACCAGCGGAGCCGCACCTGTGCCGCCTTCGCCACCGTCTATATTGATAAAATCAGGCCCTGCGTGGCGGGCTTTCATGCGAACCGCTAATTCTTCCCAAAAGGGCATCTCGCCAACAGCTGACTTAATGCCAACAGGCAGGCCTGAAGCATGGGCAATTAACTCCACAAAGTCGATCAGGCTGTCGACGCTGTTAAAAGCGCTATGGGCATTGGGTGAGATACAGTCGCGGCCCGCTGTAACTCCGCGGATTTCAGCAATTTCAGGCGTGACTTTTTTACCTGGTAAAACGCCGCCCTTGCCGGGTTTTGCCCCTTGTGAGAGTTTAATTTCAATCGCGCGAATCTGGGGGTGTTTTTCAACTTTTGCCAACAGTTTTTCGAGTGAAAAATTACCGTTTTCATCGCGGGCGCCAAAATAGCCTGTGCCCAGCTGCCAGACAATGTCAGCACCTTGTAAATGGTAAGAGCTGATGCCGCCTTCACCTGAGTTATGAAAACAGCCAGAGTCACGGGCGCCAATGTTGAGGGCGCGTACAGCACGCTCACCCAATGAACCAAATGACATAGCAGAGATATTAATTACAGAAGCCGGGCGGTAACGCCGCTTGCGGCCATGGCGCTCACCGATAATTTTTAAGCAGGGCACAGCACTGGGATCGTTGTTGATGTATTTGGCCTGGCTTTCAGGAAACGGAAAAGCGGCATGTTTAATCAGCGGGAAGCCGACTTCATAAGGGGGTTCTTCGGTACTGCCAAAGCCAAAATAGCTATTCTCACCTTTGGAAGAAGCATAAATCCAGCGGCGCTCAGCGCGATTAAAGGGGGTTTCTTCTTTGTCATTGGCGACAATGTACTGGCGCAGCTCAGGGCCAATTTCTTCAAGAAAATAACGAAAGTTTCCGATTACCGGAAAATTATGTTTAATGGCATGTTTGCGCTGTACCAGATCGCGTACAGCGACACCGCCGACGACAGCTCCACCCATCATTAATAAGCGTTTCCACATGTCTTGGCCCTGCCTTCGCTGTTGATGCATATAAGGTAGCACAGGAAATGCCAGATAGAGAGTAGTGTTAAAATGCCCGACAACCTTGTTATGGAGAAACACCCGATGTTCCAACGCCTGCTTGCTACTGGTCTGACGCTGAGTTTGTGCGGATTACCCGCTGCAGCCCAAAGCGAAACGCCTAGCCCTGAAGTTCCCGTATCTGAATCGAGCCCCTGTCCAGAGCGCGTTGAAGTCAAAGAAATCCGGATCATGAAAGAACCTCAAGCCGTAGATTGCCGCTGTGAAGGTAATAAGTCCGAAGAGCACAGCCATCGGGGTGAAGACACCAATTTCAGCAAAGCTTTTCGTGAAGGCACTCCCCATCTGTTTTCACCTAATCTGGTCGATGCTGATGACTTTACGCTCTTTTATTCTCATAACTTTGCTTTTGTCAGTCTGCCACGTGGCAGTAATCCGGCTTTCTGGCTTAAATACAGTCCCTTAGATAAACTGCAGATCGATGCGATGGCCACTCTGCGTAATCCAAACGAATTTGAATTTGGCCTGGCTTATCAGATTCTGGATGAAAAC
>CAJYHH010000661.1 GCA_913773825.1 Candidatus Sericytochromatia bacterium
CACTGGTGTTAAACAAGGTAAGCCCAGCGGAACCAAGACCAGCGGTGCAAATAAAAACAACTGTTGCAGGGGAGACAGGCTCAAGGTAAACAGGGCGACGCTCCAGATAAGCCCTCCAAGGCCCGCGCTAAACCCGCTGGTTTGGCGATTGCTGAGATGTTTTTGCATACTTTGCATCATACTCTTGATGCCTAAGTCTAACCAGATGGCTGATCTGAACCTAGCAAAAAGCGGAGAGGACTGTCTTCCCCTCCGCTTAAAATGAGAGCTAGAGCTTAGTATGCCTTGGCGTAAAGCACTTCGTACTGAGCAGGTTGACCCGAAACAGGGTCTGTACCCAGGCTGCTAGGCTGATCAAACGGGATACAGCGAATGGTTGCTTTGGTTTCTTCTTTGACACGCGCTTCAGTTGCGGCATCACCATCCCAAAAGGTGCGAACCCAGCCTTTATCACTGCCGATAATCTCTTTAAATTCGTCGTAATTGTTGACGGTAAAGATATGCTCATCGCGGAATTTAAGCGCTTTTTGGTAAATCGCGTCTTGAATTGTGTCGAGCATGGTGCTGACATGATCCGCCAGACCAGCCATGGGGACAGTGGTTTTTTGGCGATTGTCGCGGCGGGCCAGAACAACCTGTTCACTGGCCACATCACGGGGGCCAATTTCAATGCGCAGCGGAATGCCGAGTAACTCGTATTCAGCAAATTTCCAGCCTGGTTTTTGTTTGGTGTCATCATCCAGCTTGACGCCAATCCCTTTGGCGCGGAGTTCTGCGCGAATTTTTTCACCGGCTTCTAGGACCGTTGCCCATTCTTCTTCGCTGCGTGAAATCGGCACAATCGCAACCTGAATCTGGGCCAGTTTAGGTGGCAGCACCAGGCCGTTATCATCGCTATGCGCCATAATCAAAGCGCCAATCAGACGGGTGCTGACGCCCCAGCTGGTTGAATAAGGATTTTTTAGCTGACCATCACGATCTTGAAACTGAACTTCAAACGCTTTAGAGAAATTCGTGCCGAGATTGTGAGAGGTTCCAGCCTGAAGCGCTTTGCCATCCTGCATCATGGCTTCGATACAGTAAGTGACATCTGCGCCGGCAAATTTTTCGGATTCAGTTTTGCGACCTTTAAAGACCGGTAAGGCCATATATTCTTCAGCAAAGTTGGCGTAAACATCCAGCATTTTGCGGGTTTCTTCTTCTGCTTCTTCAGCTGTGGCATGGGCAGTATGGCCTTCTTGCCACAAAAATTCAGATGTGCGTAAAAATAAACGCGTGCGCATTTCCCAACGCACAACGTTGGCCCATTGATTGATTAGAATCGGCAGATCGCGATAAGACTGAATCCATTTGCGATACATATCCCAAATAATCGTTTCAGACGTTGGGCGAACAACCAAAGGCTCTTCCAGTTTAGAATTGGGGTCAACGCCAACACCACCGTCAGTATTGACCAGACGGCTGTGGGTCACCAGCGCACATTCTTTGGCAAAGCCTTCGACGTGCTGGGCTTCTTTAGACAAAAAAGACTGGGGAATAAACAGCGGAAAATAAGCATTAACGTGGCCTGTATCTTTGAACATGCCGTCCAGGACGCGCTGCATGTTTTCCCAAATCGCATAGCCGTTGGGACGAATGACCATTGTGCCCTTGACCGGGCCATAATCAGCGAGTTTAGCGTGGTTGATAATGTCGAGATACCACTTGGAATAATCTGTGGCGCGGGGGGTAATTTTGGCCATAATGCGGTCCTTTTAGCGATGTTGATACATCATCTTACCGCAGGCCTCCAGACGCCGGTAGCGTTTGAATCTTTAGGCTTGATGCCAGAATGACATCAAGCCTGGTTCAGATCATTAGCAAAGAAGCCCCCAAGTGGGGGCTTCTGGATTAAGAGCGTGCTGAATCAGTTGATGCTGACAAGCT
The DNA here is from genome assembly GCA_913773825.1 of Candidatus Sericytochromatia bacterium. Taxonomy (GTDB): domain Bacteria; phylum Cyanobacteriota; class Sericytochromatia; order UBA7694; family UBA7694; genus CAJYHH01. The sequence goes on from CAJYHH010000661.1 coordinate 1,927, forward strand.
CAAGATCAAAGAGTAAGGTTGCGTTGGGTGGTATTACGCCAACTGTCTGGTTGCCGTAAGCCAGATGGGGTGGCACGGTCAATTTTCGTTTGCCGCCAACTTTCATACCGGCGATCCCTTGATCCCAACCTGTAATTGTCGTGCCTGAGCCCAGTACAAACGTATAAGGTGCGCCACGGGTATAAGAATTATCAAACTCCAGCCCACTGACCAGAGTGCCGATGTAATGAACCGTTACGCTATCACCTGCTGTTGCTGTATCGCCTGAACCTTCAAGCGTGTCAACAATCCCAAGCGGTTGCTGGACATGTTCAAAATCACCTTCATAAGCTCCCATTTCAGGGGGGCTTTCACGGGTGACGCCTAAAATATCAGTTTCTGGCATTCCAGCAGTTACGCCGTAGTTTAAGGCTGGACTACCTGTAGACAGGCGCAAACCATCATCAGCTGTCATAAAAATGCCGTCAGGACCAGCCGGAAGACCTGGATTGACATAAAAGGGATCTAAATCCAGATTGCCAAACCCGGCGTGTTGATAAGCACCGAGATTTTTAATTGCACAACTTTGAGCGGTAAGTGTCCCACCGCTCTGAATCAAAATCACG
>CAJYHH010000662.1 GCA_913773825.1 Candidatus Sericytochromatia bacterium
CATAATGCCCGAGGCGACATTATCAAGTGAGCCTTTGAGGGCTAAACCAATTGCCAGACCCGCTGCACCCACAACCGTTAAAAATGAAGTGGTTGGCACGCCAATCGTGTTGGCAGAAGCCATTAAAATCAAGAACAGCAGCACCAGATTGAGCATATTGGCGCTAAATGAAATCAAGGTCTCATCAAAGTGAGAGCGGCGCATGGTTTGTTCGAGCAGGCGCAGCAAAAAGCGAATCACAAAGCGGCCAATTAAAAAGATCAGCAGGGCGCTAAACAGACGCAGACTATACTCAAGCAGACGTGGCCCTAACGACTTAAGCAAAGCAGATAATTCTAAATCCAAAGGGATGCTCCAAGCCAAGATACTGGCCAGCATGACGGTATCAAGCCAGCGCTTTCAAGCTAACCTTCTTGTGGATAAAAGCCTTTAAGAGCCTGAAAATCAGGTCTGAAAAATCATAATCTCTTCATAAAAAATTCATAATTTTTGATAAAATCTTCTCGATGAACTCACGATTGAGCTTAGAACTTAAAAGCGCTCTTGAATTAAAAATTCTGAGTCTTAACGCTTTTAGTCTGATTCTCAGACAAAATGATGAGATTTAATCAATTTAAAATCACCTTAATTTTACAAATTAAGAGTGACTTGCTATAATCAACAGTCATGCAGTTAAAAGAACTGGCTTCGCTTCAACATAAGGCTAAATCTCTAACTGACGCCCGGCATGCCAAAGCGCAAAAACTAGCCGATCAAGGCTTGTTATTGTTGGCTGAAGCTTATCGCCAAGGCTTTCGCGAAAAGCGCTTGCTTAGCCAGGCCCATCAACAGTTTTTGCAGGCTTTGCAGCAGCATCGCCAAAATCTGACGCCCTATCTGGGTTTAGCCTATTTGCGCGCGTTGCTTGGGGATCAAGAGCTGGCTAAAAAATATCTGCGTGCTGCGATGCAAATCGACGCCCAGCACCCTGAGGTGCAGGGGTTGTTTTTATTATTATCCGGAGCTAAGCCCCCACCGCCGCTGCAAACATCTGGGCCTGCTGCAAATCAGATCGATCTGGATCACGTTGCTGAACAACTTGAAAGCAAATTGCTCCAAATCAGCTCCAGACTTGCCAAACTCAAGCCGCAACTGGGGTTAAGTCTGGATTTAGAGCAAGTGCTGGACTGGCGCCAGACAGCCGTAAGTCTGAATCACAGCCTTAAAGAGACAGAACACGCTTTTAGCGAGCTAGAAACTGAACTGGATGTGCCGGGCTTGCGGGCCAGACAAGCCGCCTGTGAACAGCTTTGCAATCAGATGATTCAGACCTGCCGGGCGTCTAGCCTGGCCCAGAGCCTGAATCAAGAGCAAGAAGAGTCCCTGCAAGCTGTAAGTAAAGCTTCAGCCCAGCTAAACAGCGGTCAGCTCTCTGAAGCTGAATGTGAACAATTAATTGAATCGTTACTAGACCGCTGCGATCAATTTGCCGATCGCTTAGATGCTTTTGAAAACGAAGGTTATACAATCAGCACCCTGCTAGCTGGCTATAAGCGCTTTATGGCTGCGATTGAAGCTTTGCGTAACCAGCTTGAAGAACTCTGAAGTCTACTCACTAAACTCTCTAAGGGAGCCTAAGGGATGCCATATGGTTCGCTAAATTTATCCGATCCGCACAGCCGCTTTTCGAGCCTGAATCCGTATGTCAATCAAAATAACGCTCCCAATCGGGCTCCGAATCAAACTCCGCATTTAACTCAAGGGGTCAGGCTGACTCAGCTCCAAGCCCCGGTAAGACGTGATGAAGATTTTGATGAAATTGAGCTGGCAGAGCGTCCACCTTTACCGCGCGGTGGACGTGAGCGAGAGCTTGAACTGCCACGCGAACTCAGCAGTTTAGAGCGCCAGCCCGATTTTGATCATCGTCTGGAGCAAATCAATCCTGAACAAGTGCGCCAATCCAGCTGCTGCAGCCGCTTGGGAAACTTTTTAGTCAATAATCCTTTCACTCAACATGTTTTGCTCGGTCAGGGTACGCTAACCGGTGAAAGCTACGGCTTACTTGGCACAACCGGCGGCTATGCCGGCAATACGCTGGGCAGCCTGATCGATGCCGGGCGTGAAATCAAAGACAATCAACTTGACCCGACCGCAAATGGAGTAGCGATCCATGACAAGTTTGGCGCTAAAACCCAGTGGTTTTCAACAGGCAGCACCGTTGATAGCAAAGTAGTGGGCCAAGGCCGGGCTGGGGGTGTTTATGCCGGCATTACGGGCAGCATCTGCTCCTTAGTCGGTACCGTATCCAG
>CAJYHH010000663.1 GCA_913773825.1 Candidatus Sericytochromatia bacterium
ATCAATCAGGCTCTCAAGTCCGTCATAAACCAGCATGCCTTCAGCATCAACCGGGATCACGCGAACTTCAACGCCTAAACTTTCAGCCAGCATCAGCCAGGGCACAAAATTACTGTGATGTTCAGGCTGAGACAACACTAAATTATCACCGGCTTTGAGCTGATGAGCAGCCCAGCTCTGCATCACTAAATTGACGCCATCAGTGGTGCCTTTGGTAAAGATCACGGCTTCAGTTGCCGGAGCATTAACAAAAGCCGCTACCTTTTGCCGGGCCTGTTCAAAATGATGGGTCGCCCGCTGGCTGAGTGTATGAACCCCACGATGCACATTGGCATTGTCGGTTTTGTAATACTTGACGATGGCCTCGATAACCTGCCGTGGTTTTTGAGTGGTCGCGGCATTATCAAGATAGACCAGGGGCTGATCGTGAATCTGTTGATTCAGAATCGGAAAATCAGCCCTCAGGCTTTCAGGCAACAAAGACATATTAGGCTTGAGCCTCATCTTCAGCGCTTTCGTCATCCCGCTCATCTTCGCGCTCTTCTTCTTTGGCTAACAGGCGCAAAGACAGATGTTCTTTAATCAGAGCCTGCAGCGGTTTATCCGGGAACTGCAGAATCACTTCTTCCATAAAGCCTTCAACCAGCAGGTTTTCAGCTAAGCTGCGCTCAAAGCCCCGGCTCTGCAGATAAAACAGCTGGTCAGCGTCAATCGCGCCAATCGCCGCTCCATGGCCAGACTGAACGTCATCAGCCAGAATCTCGAGATTGGGGATGGCGTCAGCGCGGGCTGCGTCACTGAGCAACATGCTTTTGCTGAGCTGGTTGCTTTCGGTCTGCTGGCCTTCGGCTGCCACATAAATCATGCCGTTATAAAAGCTATAAGCCTGATCGCGCAGCACAGAATGATACTGCAAATGGCTGCTGGTATGCGGTGCCAGATGATTCTGCATGCTGGTCTGGCGATAATGCTGATCACTGTCTGCGGCAAATAAGCATAACAAACGGGTTTCGGCACCAGGGGCGTCTAAAGTGACAGCGGTATGGGCATAGTGATAACGGGCGCCAGTGGCGACATTTAATGCCGTATAGCGGGCATCACGGCCTAAACGGGCCTGACTAAAGCCCTGGCAGTGAACATCACGGCCCCATTGCTGCAGGTAGACCGCGTTGACTTCAGCAGCCTGGCCCACTACTAATTCCACAATATCGCTGACTAATGAAGGCGCACCTTCACTGAGTGAGTGGCTGTCATGAATCAGATTGAGTTTAGCACCCGCTTCAACCACGATCAGCGAACGCTGAAACAGCGCCTGGGCTTCACCCTGCAGGGACTGCAAGGTATAAACCGGCAGCTCTAATTGCTGATTTTTGGGTACATACAGAAAATAGCCGCCTTTCCAGTAGGCCATATTCAGGGCAATTTCTTTGCCAGAAATCGCCGGGTAAACGGAGCCAAAGTGCTGGCGCACCAGCTCAGGATGATGAATGAGGGCGTCACTTAGCGAGCTCAGAATCACCCCTTGGGCGCTTAGCTGCTCACTCAGTTCAGCGCTTAAAGCACAGCCATTGGCTTCTAAAAAGGCGCCGCCGGTGCTGTTTTCACCCGCTTCGTTGGGGCTCAGCCAGGAGCTTAGGCGCTCACTCAGGCTGGATTCCAGCTTGCTGACGACTTCTGGAGCCTGTAAGCCGGTTAAATCTAAAGCGGGGAC
>CAJYHH010000664.1 GCA_913773825.1 Candidatus Sericytochromatia bacterium
ACCATTCGGGCGGATAAAGTTGAAGTCAGCAAAGACAATAAATTTGTCACCTTTTTAAAAGGCAAAACCAAACCCCAGGGTGAGTTTTACAATCTAAAAGACTGGGAAGAAGACCCCAGTGGCGGCACAGCCCGACGCCGCGCGATTACCTGGGAAGCCAATAAAGCCACCTTTGATACCATTGATCAGAATCTGATTATGGAAGGCCAGGTCAGAATTAAAACTGACGCAGGTGACAAAATCCAGACTGAGCAGATGATCTGGAACCGCAATCAAGAGACTCTGAGTTCAGATTCCCGGACTTTAGTCGACACCCATCATGATACCCATCTGGGCTCAAATAAGCTCCAGGTCAATACCCGCACCAAAAATCTTGACCTAGAAGGTCAGGTCTTTATCGATATGAAAATCGGCGAGGATGAAATTATCAATGTGGAAGAGTTTGAAAACTAAACGCCTGGCGCTGCTGATCCCCCAGTTGATACTGTTGTCGCTGCTTGGGGCCTGTATACCCAATGCCCAGCATATTGATGCCACAGCGGTTCAGGAAGGCAAAGCCTTGGTGGTCAGCGGGACGAGTAATCTGCCCGACCAGACTTTTTTAGTCGTGGCGCTGGTTGACCCCAGCCAGCCGACCGACATGAACAAGGATGTGATTGTGCAGGAATTTGTGCTGGTTAAAGACGGGGCCTTTAAAGTCACGCTGACGCCCTGGCAGCCTTTAGCGGCAGGCAAGTATCAGCTGCGGGTGCGCTTTGACCCCAATAGTTATGATCCCAGTAAAGGGGTGGTCTCTGCTGAATTAGGGACTAAAGGCGAAAAGCTGGTTGGCAATCAGGTTGTCCAGCAGGGTGATGTTAAAATGCTTGAAACAAAACAGGAGATTGAGTACAAACCATGAGCGAGAGACTGGTGATCGGGATGCTGGGCTGCGGAACGGTCGGCAGCGGCGTACTCAAGCTGCTGATGGACAAACAAGCGCTGTTTGCTGAGCGCGCCCAAGTTGAAATCGAAGTGCGTAAAGTTTTAGTCCGCGATCCTTCGCGAGTGCGCGAAGAATGGGTGCCGCGTGAACTGCTGACCACTGACCCCGACGAGATCTTTGAAGATCCTGAGATTCAGATTGTGGTGGAAGTGATGGGTGGGGTTAATCCGGCTAAAGACTATCTGATGATGGCCTTGCAATCGGGTAAACATGTGGTGACCGCCAATAAAGCGCTGCTGGCTCAACAAGGTGATGATCTCTTTGATGCCGCTAATGAAAGCGGCGCAGCTTTGCATTTTGAAGCCGCCGTTGCAGGCGGGATTCCGATTATTTCAGCGCTTAAACGTGGTCTAGTCTCGAATACCCTGCGCTCGGTGTATGGGATTATTAACGGCACCACGAACTATATTCTCTCTGCCATGACTGAAGAAGGCCGTGGTTTTGAAGAAGTTTTAGCCGAAGCCCAGGCCAAAGGCTATGCTGAATCTGACCCGACAGATGACGTAGAAGGCTTTGACGCCGCTTATAAACTTGCGATTTTATCTTCGCTGATTTTTAATAAGCGCATCGACGTTAAACAAATTCACCGAGTTGGGATTCAGAGTGTGGCTGCTCAGGATATCGCCTACGCCAAACAGTTTGGCTACACGATTAAGCTCTTGGCAATTGCTAAACGCACTCGTAACGGCTTAGAAGCCCGGGTCAATCCGACCATGATTCCGGCTGATCACCCTTTAGCTTCAGTAAATGGCGTTTATAACGCCTTACTTGTTCAGGGTGACGCTGTGGGTGATCTGATGTTTTATGGCCGCGGTGCCGGCCAGATGCCCACCGCCAGCGCGATTGTCAGCGATATTTTAAATATTGCGGTTGAAATCGACAGCCCGCCCAATCTGCTGATGAGCTGCCAGCACAGCGAAAACGTCGCTCAGCTCAGTGCGCCTGATCATGTGATCAACCGCTATTATCTGCGCATTCAGACCGAAGATAAATCTGGTGTCCTGGGCCATATTGGTCATTTATTGGGCAAAGAAGATATCAGTATTCATACCCTGATTCAGACCAAACATCGCCCAGGTGAAGCTGAAATTGTGCTGATCACCCATCCGGTTTCTGAGCAAAAACTGCGCCAGGCTGTCGCTGAACTGCGCAAACTTGAGACCACTCGCCGAATCGACAGTATTATCCGCGTCGAAGACTTCGGGCAGTAGCTCGGCGGAGCCGAGCGTGGTGGGTTATAGCCGACTTTGTCGGCTGTTATGGGTTGGGGGTTTTGAGTGGTGGGTTTAAGACGAAGACAAGACGAGCATTCACTGTTTTTCTTCTGCCTTTAAACTCAAAACCCATAACTCACAACCCAAAACGCCCAGCTCTGCTGGGCTAAATAAGCTCTTCTGATACCTGGTGCCAGCGAATCATAAACGTTTGTTTGAGCTGGGGCAGATCAGTGTCGGGACTGATGTCTGGCAGGACGCGCTGCAGGGCTTGAGGACTGGGCAGCGTGTCAGCGAGTAAATAGGGAAGTAAAAAATACAGGCGATGGATAAAAGGGCGGGAATACCAGCCTGAATGAAACTGCTTGCCTTTGTAGCTGCGCAGGTTTTGCATCAGTTGACGGAGTTGGCGGCCTGTAGAGGCTTCAGGATGATTTAAAAACAGACTTTCAAAGTGATTTAAATCCAGCTGATAGCCCGCTTGCTGACTAAACAGATCCAGATAAGCCTGAATAAACAGCTGATAAAAGCCCGGCAGTCGTGACGGCAGTTGGGCAGACATCTGATCAAAATCAGAAGGTAAAAGCTGGTATTGAAGGGCTTCTTGATACAGATAACCTAATTCACGGCCCCAGGCAGGGCTGTGTTCGCGCTGCCAGAGATGAAAGCGATTTCCGCGCTCCTGGCTGGAGACATGATACAGTCCGGAGCTGATCAGCCAGGCGTCGCCTAAAGCTGCGGCAGCGCGATAAAAGGTTTCAAGTGCTTGAGCGTCTGAATCGAGTTCAAGCAGGCGACCACCCCAATAAAGCAGCAGGTTCTGGGCAATTTGGTGTGTTAAGGCGTCTTGGCTACGCAACTGGGGAATTAAATCAGCATCACCCCAAATGACGCGATAACCCAGGCACAGATCATGCCAGAGCAGGCGTGGCTCTAGACTTTTAATGCTCTGAGTGTCTCCGACTGAGCGCAGTCTGACTGATTGAGAGAGCTGGCGGCTCAGGGCCTCTGACCAACGAATATACTGGCCTGAACGCTCAGCCAGTTCAGTGGGAGTAAGAGCTGTACTCTGGCGCTGGACTAAAAACAATTCATATTCAAACCAGGGGCGCTCATGGCGGTCCTGGCGATAGACAGCGCCTTCACCCCGGCCATAGGCCCCACCCAGCCAGATTGATGCCAATGGGTAAGGGCCCTGATGTTCCAGCAAAAATTGAACCATATGTTTGAGATCCCGTTTGATCCGTTCGTCGAGCAAGCGACTCCCACAGACCGTAAAGCGGGACTGAAGACTAGATGTATGCAAAAGACGTGCCTTGATAACAGCTCAAACAAAATAAAAATCTTTAAAGCGGGATGCTGTCATCTATTCTGTTTTTGATTTTAACAGACCAGGACTTGATCCTTCCAAGCCCTTAGAAACTCTCTTGGGTTTAATTTAAGGTTAATAAAAAATGAATGTTTGGTGAATTTATCGCTGTCGGGCTTCAGAACAACGGATCAGTGGCGGATATAAAACCTTGTAATGATCAGGAGTCAATGTATGAAAAAGCTTTGTTTTGCCGCTGTGGTTCTGGGTCTGTTAAGCGCCTGTGGTGCGCCTCGTCAGCCCCTGATGATGAACAATCCGATGAATCAGATGAATATGAACCGCAGGGTGCCTTATGGAGCTGCCAATGTGCCGATGCGCTCTTACCAGGCTGGTGTAACCCAGGCTGGCGTGACTCAAGCTGGAGCTGTACGCACCACTTTGACTCCGACTCGTCCCAAAGAAGAATCCAAACTGGTTGAACGCAAAGTGACCGTGCCGCGTTCTGCTTTAGATGACGCCGCTGATAAAGCCCGCAATAGCAAGCCAGCAGCTGATTCGCTGTATAAAACAGCTCCAACCCGCAGTCCTTTTGACTCGCCAACCGGCACGATGCCATTTAGCACGTTTACAGACCTTCGCGATCACGTGCGCTATGGGTATGGCCCGGTTTTTGAAGACTATAAATATTTTAACGAAACCCAGGCTCGGGCTCATTTTACGCGCTATATCAACACCGCTTACCGCGAAGTTCAGCGCCTGTATAACGCATCTCGCGATGATATGAAGCGCTTTATTACAGTTGATACATTGGTCAATAGCCTGAGTGTTGAAGGCCGTGCGCTGTCTTATTTAGATGTGCATAATCCGCCAGCCGCCAGCCATTATAAGCTGCAGCCCCCTCAGGCCTCTCAGTTGATGCCAACTTTTGGTGAAATAGTAGGCTATAACCGCAGCTCAATGGACGTGAATTATTTCCGTTGGGATTATGATAAAGCTGCGCGATATTATCAGAGCAATTATTCCCGTATCTTTGCTTTGATTATGGAGTACGGCCCGTCTAAACAAGACGCCTGGCGACTGGTCCACCGCGAAATCAGCGCTTACGCCAGCTATTAATTAACGCTTGCGCCAGTTAACGCTTGCGCCAGCTAGCGCATCTTTAGGATTTTACACGCAGCCGCCTGACCCTTGGGCGGCTGTGATCTGCAGAATGATTTGCTGAAGTATAATAAGATTTGTCGGTTGAAGTGCTTAACCTGACTTTTTTCTGCTTCCGGCTGATTAGACAAGAAAAGAGACGCTTTTTATGAAAAAGACCCTTGTGATGGTGTTGCTGACCCTTACTGGCTTAACGGGCTGCGGAGATCAAAAAATCACCCAACATGTCACGATTGATAAATCCCTGCTGGATGCCTTACAGGGCAAAGCCGCTGCTAATCAAACGGGTACGGTTAATCCTCAGCCTTCGGCTGCTACCAGTCCCAACCCGGCTCCGGCTCCCAGCAGCGGAGCTTCAGCAACGGTCAGTGCCGATACAAAAGCCCTGCAGCAGATCATTCAGGAAAACGCTGACGCGCTAAACAGCCAGAATCTTTCAGCCTATACCAGCACGCTGCACCCACAGTCGCCGTTTTTTCAGGCGATGCCTAATCTGTTTATCTCGCTGACACAGATTCAGCTTCAATATCGGGTTCATAGTTCTCAGCTTATCAGTGAGTCAAACGGGACGGCGACGGTGATGGTTCAGCGCACTTCTACGAGCAATGTTGGCTTTAGCAATGATAATGTGCTCTATACACTGCGCCAGTCTGGCTCAGCCTTGAAAGTTTACTACATGGAAGTGGATGAATCGGGCGGCAATTTTAGCGACGATTTTTAAGTCCGTTTTTGATTATCCCTACGCCCTTA
>CAJYHH010000665.1 GCA_913773825.1 Candidatus Sericytochromatia bacterium
AGAGGCTGAAACCCCAGCAAAAATCATCTGGCGCTGGGTGCCTTCACCCGGATCAAACAAAATCCCCTCACGATCCCAGGCCAAAAAGTAGCCGTTATGATTGCGTTCTCGGGTCGGCACCTGGCTGGCTGTGCCCAGAGCGATAAATTGGCGTGAAGACATTTTGTTTCCTTTCTTTATCTGCCGCACAGTAAGCGTTGCACTTGGAAGGCATTTACTAAGGCCCTTACCAGGCAAAAACGTGCATCACCGTGCCGTTGCCTTCATGGTCCTTCCAGTGTTGAGCTGATACCACGAGGGCCGTTTCCTGGGCATTCAGCAGCAGAGTTTTAGACGTGCCAGGAATCCGGTCAGAGACTGGCATGAAGCTCAGGGCTTCAGGATCAATCAAAGCCAGTTGATGAGTCAGCAGCAGCAAACGTTGATGACGCGGTGCCCAAGCTAAAGTTAAGGCTTCCTCAGGGGCTGAGTCAACCAGAGTCAGGCGTTTAAGCGGCTTAGACTGGCCATAACGATGGCGTTCCAACTGCAGCTGTTTATCCTGGCGATAGAGCACAATCAAATCATAAGGCGCTGATGGCATTTGAAACACCACATAGTCATCACTAAAAGTATGTTCCCAGACCTGATTGCTGCCAGGCTGTTTAAAACTCTGGGTGCTGTCATAGCCCGATTTAAACTGTCCCAGCGGCAGACTCTGCTGCGGATTGCTGACGCGATTGCGCTGGTCAGGCTCAGCGGTTTCAAAAGGAACAACCTTTTTGAACCCAGAACGGCCCCAGCTCCAGCGTAAATCCAGATCTGCATCAGGATGGCCAAACTGGCTTGTACCTTTTAAACCATCCAGCTCACGCAGACCAAAGCCTTGAGGTAAGCGGGGACCGACATGATGGCGATAAAGCCCTTGAGGCAGATACCAGCTCCAGTAGCCTGTATCAGGTCCAAAACGCGTCTGATAATAAAGCCGATCATGCTTCGAATTCCAGGACCAGACCAGTCCCGGATCATCAGCCCCACGGCGGCCCGTCGTATAGAGCCGATAACTGGCTTGAGCATCCAGATTAAGGACATAGAGCGCATCCATCGTATCAATCGGAGAACCGCCTGTGTACCAGCCTTCACAGACTAAAAATTTTCCATCGGCTGACCAGGAGTGAGGGCTAATCACCGGCTCATATTCATCTAATGGAAAAGAATAACGTCTGGCCCAGTCATAGTCATGAAGCCCCGAACGATAGTCAATTTTCCAGATTGCTTGAGGTGTCTGCAAAGCCAGAGCGGGCCAAACAGGCAAACCAGATATCAACACCAGCAAAAACAGGATTAAAAATAATCGACGGGCTTTCATAAACAACTCCTGAACCCCTGAGTATCAGCTGAATTCCAGAATAGAGAAAAAAGAATCAGAGCGCAATCGATCTAAAAAAATTCGCTTCCACCCAGGCCACACCAAAAACTGATTGTTCTCACAACAAGACGTTTTTATAAGCTGTTGCTGGCAGCATTTTATGGTAAAAATCTAATTTTGTGTTAAGTGTACTCAACGATCAAGATTAAAAAATTCACATCACTTTATTTTTATAATTTTTCTGGGTTATAGACAGAAATTAAGATAGGTGATATGCTCACGGCAGTCTTTTTATCCCGTTGCTTGTATCCTATTGCTTGAGAAGGTGTGGCGATGCGTATCAGGATTTTTGTGCTGATTTTTTGTTTGTTAGGCTGTCAACAAACGCCCACTGCATCTGTGCTCCAAACACAGACCCAAACAAAACAAACCAATCATTTTAATGTTCAGTTACCGCTTGATCGACCCAGCCCTGATTTTCATTTACAAGCCGCTGAAGCCTCCGAACCCCAAGCAACTGTTTTAACGTCGGTCAGCGCACACCCAGCTAATCCTGATTTTCAGCTGCGTTTTGAAACAGCTCAACAGCCTTCCAATGGCATTCAGATCCCCACTTCAGGTAGTTTTGAGCTACGTCTGCAAAAAGGTGATAGCCTGGCTATTTTAGATGGCGATGCCCGTGATGGTGTCGCTCGTGTACAAGTGCCAGAAAATGTGTATGACCTGTATCTGCGCAATGATGCGCCTCAAACCCCTGTTTTATGTCAAACCAGTGGGCAGACTTTAAGTGACGCAGCCCGTCTTGATGCTTTAGATCAATTGGTACTCGACAAAGCCAATGCCCTGATTAACTCTGGCCAAGGGCAATGTGTTTATTTGCCACCACTTAATCAACGCCAAAATGCCAATTGCAACAGCACGTCAACAGGTCTTCAATGTAGCGGCCCTCTCAATAAAACCATTCAAGCCGCCCAGTGCCCTGAAATCGTGGTCTATGGCGGGGCCATGAATCTAAACAATGCCATCTCAAGCAAATTGTTCGTCGCCACCCAAAACAATTTGACCCTTAATCAATCAGCTAAAGGCATTTTGGTAACACGAGGCGATCTCAATACCAGCCTCAACAACAGCAGCCAAATTGAAGGCGTAGTTGTCGGAGTTCGTTCAAATAATCTCAATATGGGTGGAAACACTCAGTTTAAAGGCCTTTATACCATTCTTAATAATGGTTCTTTGTCAATGAACCTCAATCAAAATGCTCTGTTTGAAGGCTCCTTATGTAGCACGGGTTCAATCAATCGTAACCGCAATGGCAATTCAGCTCTGGTTTACAAACCTGACGTCCTCAGTCCCTGGCTCATTGATTTGCCTGCTTTGCCTGATATGCTCTGCCCAGCCCGCAGCAATTTTTATACTTCAAGCCAGCCCC
>CAJYHH010000666.1 GCA_913773825.1 Candidatus Sericytochromatia bacterium
TAGCGTAACGGCCCTTGAGTCTGAAAAGGTTTAGACATCGGCATAAAAGCAACATAGTTCGTCGGATCTAAAGCTTCAAAGGAAAGCTGCTGAGGCTGTTTGTTTAACTGAATCCGGCAGGGCAAAAACCACTGATAAACCAAACGTTTGTTCTCAAGCCGCACCTGAATCTGCTCAGCCTGGCGCACAGGGATCCGCCGCTGATTCAGTCGTATCCGGCTGAAGTATTCATACTCAACCAGGTTCTGACGCATATTGTCAGCAATCTGGCGAATCTCAGCAGGCTCAAGACGCTGATTATGATTGACGTCAAACTCATCCAGCATCAGCTCCGTATTCATCTCGTCGACTTTCCAGAGCAGCGAAAAACCTTGAATCTGGCCAGCTTGAGCGACCAGACTGATCTGGTAATCAATAAAAATATGCGGGTGAGCCTGCACCGGCCAAACCGGCATCAGAGGCCATAAAAACAAATAGACAAACAAGGGCTTAAGCCGTTTAAACCCCTTGCCTTGAGCTTCCCTTTGAGTCAACAACCTCATGCTCAACCTGCCTTAAATTAATTGCAAAGATTAATTGCAAATCATTTGCATTTAAACATCAGAATAGGCAAGAGGCAAAGCTTTGTCAATCACCCCCCTGAGCTCTTGCTACCTGACTAAAAAATCATAAGCAGGACACGTACAGCACAATCTAAGCTGTTACTTATTCTGAACCGCCGGCTGAATGGCCAGGACTTACATAGCGCTATATTGATTTACATCTTCAGAAAATCTGATTCTTTCAAATTGCTCTTCTGTGTTCCAGTTAATGACATTCAGATTACTGCCACCGTAAATTGAAGGAAAAACATTACCCAGCTTGTTGGAAACAGCGACCAGACTGAGCGGATTAATGAGATAAATTTCGGGCAGATACTGGCTGACAAGCTCCTGAATCCGAAAATAAAGCGCTCTGCGTTTTTCAAAATCCAAACAACTCGCCGCATCCTGATAAAGCTTGTCCAACTCGATTTCCCAGTCCAGATGGTTTGTCGGCTGAGTACCCTGCCAATAAGACAAATGCCCCATATTGAATAGATGCATACGACCACTTAGACTCCAGGCATTGTATCCACTATGAGGATCAATACCAGATCGCGTTGTGCCAAACATCATCACATCCCAATCAAGACTTTCAGTTGCAATGGTTTGAAACTCTTCAGTCGTTTTACTAAAAAACTCCATATAGATTCCAAGCTGAGACCAGTCCTGAGCAAGATAAGAACAAATCCACGGATTCATTCCTCCTGCTTCTGAAAGAGTTGTGAGTCTGAATATGACTCGATGACCATCTGGATCACGCAAGCAACTGTCATCCCCCTTGTGAAAGCCTTCTTTAGCAAGCAAGACCTGGGCTTTAGTCAGGTTATATTTATAAGCAGGCGTTGCAGGGTTATAAAAGGGATTCTGCGGGCAAATAGGTGAGATTTGTTTTAAAGCATGGCCCTGATAAAGATCTTGAATCAGACGATCTTTATCGATAGCATAGGCCAAAGCACGACGAAAATTGAGATTTCTAAACCATGCGCTTTTGATCGGGTCAACCACTGGATCCCCCGCTTGATTTCGAGCAAGGCTCTGATTAAAGGCCAGAGCCATACTGCCTAAATTTGCACCAAGCTCATAAATTTTGACATCTTTACGGGTAACATGGGACAGCAGATTTTTATTCATTCTGACAGCGTCAACTTCACCCTGATTAAAGGCCTTCATTTCTGAATCAAAATCTTGAGGATAGAGATAAATCAATTTTTCCAGATAGGGAAGTCGCTGCCCATGTGCATCCCGGCCATGATAATAAGGATTAGGAGTCAGCTCTAACCCTTGATCTGTATACTGGCCTAATTTCCAGGGGCCACATACAACCAACTCATCTGGATGACAGTCTTTTCCCCACATGGAATGAAACAAGCTACTCCCATTAACTGAGCCTGTTTTGCCTTCAAAGACATGTTTAGGCAAAATCGGAAAATTTAGATTGCTCAAAAAGGGCGCAAAAGGTTTGCTGATTGTAAATTTAATTCGATATAAATCTAAAACTTCAATTACAGGAAACTGATCAGCTATCAAAAAATGGTTTCGATAGTTATTCAAATCACCAAGCTTGTTAATCACTTCTTCAAAAGTAAAAGCAATATCTTCAGTCGTCAGAGGCTTACCATCAGACCAGTGAAGATCCTGACGCAGAACAAAACAATAGCTACACTGATCAGGACTTACTTCCCATGATTCTGCCAGTTGCGGAACAATCTCAAGCGTCGTCAGGCTGTAAGTCACAAGTCCCGCAAACATTTGGCCTGTAATATCCGTTGAGCCAACCTCAATAGCCAAATAAGGATTAAATGTCTGAACTGGAGCAATCATAACGCTTGTCTTTGTTCCGCCTGGACGGCCGATTTCCAGGTTGATTGACTGGGGTAAAGGTAAAGTTTCAGGCAAAGCCTGTTTCAGAAACAGGCTGCCCAGTTTTTGAAAAAAGTTAGGCATCGTAATATCTAAACCCTCACGCTTACTCTGGGTTTCATTGTGCGAAGAGAGAAAAAAGTTTTGATTTTATTTAGAGCTGTTCAAGTGCGTCTCGAGCTTCCTGAATAGTTGGATTAATCGATAAGACCTTGTTAAGGTCAGCCTTTGCCAGCTCGTTTTCTCCCATAAAGCGATACAAAAAGCCACGCATCAAATAGGGAACAAAAGCCATTTCACCCATTTCATCAGCTTGGGCCACAACAGGCTGATAATCCTGAAGCGCGAGCTCCAGATTGCGTAATTTAGCATGAACCTTTCCTCGTTCAAGCAGACAAGGCAGAGCATCAGGTTTAGCCCGCAAACAAGCCGTAAACGAGGCCTGCGCCATTAGATAAGATTGTTCTTTAGCAGCCTGCATGCCCTGCGCATAATGTTCCTGGGGACTCAGCGGCAGCAGGCGCTTGAGACGCGATTGAGTAAAAGCCTGAGCAGGGTCAAGCTTGAGGATCGCCTGGAAGTCAGCTTTTGCCTGTTGCGGCTTACCTTGATCAAGATAAATTTCAGCACGACGAGAGTAGGCTAGCAGATCGCTTGGATCGATTTTCAGCAGGGCCGTATAATCTGCAAGCGCTTTTAAAGGCTCACCCATCAGCTCATAGGCCAAAGCTCGGCCAGTGTAGGCTTCAGCTTTGTCAACATCAAGTGTAAGCCATTGGGTAAAGTCCTGAATGGCCAGCGGAAGCTGAAACGTCTTGAGATAGAGATAAGCTCTCTGTTTGTAAGCCATGGCATCCAAAGGTTGCATGCGCCGTCCTTGGACAATCGCCTGGGCATAATCTGCCAGAGCTGACTGATACTTGTTCTGTCCTTCAAAGACCATGCCTCTAAGCAGATAAGTCTGGGCGGAATCAACATTGAGTTCTAATGCACGGTTAAAGTCCGCCAGCGCAGCCTCAGGCTCCTGATCAAAATAATAGAGCTGGCCGCGCTCAGCATAAGCTTGGGCAAATTTTGCATCCAGAGCAATGGCCTCAGAATAATCCTGAATCGCCTTTTCTCGCTGGTCCAGGTACATATAGACCTGGGCCCGCGTCAGATAAACATGAGGGGATTTAGGATAATTGTTGACGCAACCGGTCGCCAGCTTCAGGGCCGGCGTCCAGTCTGATGAAAAACTTTTAATAGATTTCTGAATGGCTTCATTTACGCTCTGTGTACAGGAGCTAATATTCGCATCCTGAGCGGCAGCACTCCCTGATAAGCCAACCCCAAACATCACGGCAGCTAAAACCCATTGTTTCATAACGCCCTCA
>CAJYHH010000667.1 GCA_913773825.1 Candidatus Sericytochromatia bacterium
CACTCGCTCATTAACATGCAGCAACTGATTTATTATTCCCTTTGCATGATGGAAAATACTGACGATTTATTTCGTCTGTCCCAGCTGATGTTATCGCTCAGAAGCCTGAGACGTCATAACCGGCAAATCCCGGTGCTGCTGTTTATTACCGGTGAACTCGACAAAATGTTTGTGTTTTATCTGGTTCAGGAATTTAATCTGGTTCCGGTCATGTGTGGGCCTTATGTCTCGATGCTCAATAGTGTGTTACCAGACGTTGGCCGCTACCTGACCCAGTATCCGATTCTGCATAAATTTTTAGTGCTTAAAGTCATCAATGACCTTAAGCCCCAACAAGTGCTCTATGTCGACACCGACACCGTGTTTTTTAATGATCCGATCCAGCTTTTTAACAGCTGCCGCGAACATGATCTTTATGCCCGGCTTGAGTTTTATACCACCCCCCAAGAACAAAATCTCAAGCCTGGTTATTTTGATCTTCAACAATACGCCGATCTGGCGGCAGACTTAGGCAGCCAGGTTATTCAGCCCTTTAACACGGGCGTGATGCTGCTCAACCAAGGCAGTTGGCAACATTTTTGGTCAGAGTCCAGCCGCTTTTTAGAATATGTACTGAGATTTAATCCCTTGGCAGACCGTCCCAAAAGCGGTGAAATACCGGGCTATCCTCCTTTACCCTACCCGTCTAAAAACCCCTGGATTCGCGATCAAGTCGCTTTTTGGCTGGTCATGGGCCGCAAAGCGGATTATCGCTTTGGTGAACTCAACTACCAGCAAGTTCTGATGGGGGCTGAAGAAATTGACAGTCCCGGGCGCTTTTACCCACCCGTAATCAGCCATTATTTTGGCAGCAATACTGATCGCTACTTCACAGGTCTGGCCAGTCAGCCGTTTAAAAGCTATTAGCTGGTCGCGACCAGTGAGCAGTCATTTGTCTCCTTTGACTCATAAAAGCGACATCTGCTATAATTTTCGTGCATATTTATGCAGCGATGTATCGGCAGTCACTCTGCTTGAGCTTCCAGACGGATTCTGAGAAGCCCCACCCAGGGTAAGCCGCTCCCTCGCACCGATCACGGAGGAAACCATGGCTGATCTCACAAGGATGGCAGTATCAGCAAGCAGCGATGACATGCTGCGCCAGCAAGTTTATCAATTTGCCCCTTTAGCTGCACAAGACACAACCCAGACCGCAGAAGCTGTTCAAAAACCCGCTCAAGCCCCTGAAGACAATTCCCAGCAAGCCCTAAACGAAGATCAACAAAAAAATCTTGAACAGGCGATCGAACAGCTTGATGGCATGCTCAAACCCCTGAGTATTGGTCTCAACGTCCAGCGTGTTGAGACCCTCAACCGCTATTATGTTGAACTGATGGACCGCGACACAGGTGAAGTCCTGCGCGAGATTCCTCATCATAAAATCATCGAACTTCAGGAAAATATGCGGGCCATGCAAGGTCTGCTGTTTGACAAACAAGTTTAGCTGAAGCTAAGCCCCATCACTTACATACAAAAACGAGAGATTATATGAGTCTCTCGTTTTTTGTCGGTTATTTCTTTGCAGTAAATGCCTAAAAGGCGTTTAGGGCAGCAAGCCGGTAAAAATCTGAGGCGTGGCGGCCAGTTTTTCAATCAAGGGCTTAAACTCACTGGCGCCAGGAGCCACCATGACAAAAATGCGTGACGACGAATTACGGGCCACACCGTAAACAAAGCTGCGGCCTGATTTAGCCTGGTTGGTGATGTCAGCCAGAGCGGGTTTTCCCAACAGATTTTCCCAGTCTTGAAGTCGCTCAATCTGGTTGTTTTTAATCAGAATCAAACCGCTAATTGCCGCAAAATTGGTAAAAGTACTGCGAGCGCGCTCATCAAAGGCATTGGCGCCCCAGGCCCGACCAATGCGCAGATTTGTCTGCAGCTGGCGCATCACAGGCGCCATATCTTCTCCTTCATAAGCAATCGCAGCGGTACGCAATAACGGAATAGGACTGCGCAGATTTAAGCCAGGCGCCTGTTGCGCTAATGCCAGATAGTCTTTAACAAAAGCCTCTGAATAAACCGGCTCAGCCTGTTTTAAAGCCTGCTCAACGCGCAGATAAACCGCTTTTGCCAAAGGATCGATAAAATCATCGTTATAGAGCCCGCCTTTTTTAGCTAAAAGCGCAGCAAAAGCCTCAGCGCTTAATAACTGCCGATTGAGTAAAGCATTGCCAATTGCGGTTGCTAACACTTCATTGAGGAGATTATAAGCAGCGATGGCTTCAGGGCTATTAGCCGCTGCAAAGCGCTGCATGATCTGCTTTTCATCCTCTTCACTCATGCGGTCATAAAAATAATGGCAGAGCTCATGAATCGTGACATCTAAATTGGGCGTACCGTTTTCGAGCACTTCAACCAGGCTTTGATTGTCGATCTGCTCACCGGACAAATTACGCGCCCCCAAATTCGGGCGAGCCAAAAAGTTAAAGCCCAGTACGCTGCGATCGCTTAGTTTCGCCTGATAAAACACACTGGCCTGGGCAATAAGCGCCGGCAATTCAGGCTTTTGCAGCTGAGCAGCAAAAAAACCGGCGCCTTTTTCAGCTAAAGTCTGCCCTTGCGTTTGCCACCAGCCAAAGAAGCGGTTTTCAAAGGCTTCTAAAATCTCAATCAGGGCTTCAGCATCAGCGGGCTGCATCACAGCAGCCAGATTAAGCGCCAGATTTTGGCGATCTGTCGCATTTAAACCGGTCTGGCGAATCTTGTCCCAAAACACAATCCCATCAAAGTTAGCAGGCAGCGGCAAACCGGCTGAGCCACCCGAAAATTGAATCTGACGGCTATAGCGGGCTTTAAGGGTTTTCCAGCTGTTCAGACGCTGCTCATCTTCAGCCGTCCAGCCCAGTTGCTTCCAGAGCTCACGAAAAGTTGATTCAGAGCAATAGCCTTGACCAGCCAGACAGTCAATCTGGTAAAACAAATTGCCCCAGGGCAAAGCGCGAATATCATAACGGCTGAGCGGTGCCTGGGCCTGGCTGCGTACAGCCTGAGCCGGCTCCGCTGCTTGTGCAGGGGTCTGACAAGCCGTCAGAAGACTGAAACTCAAGAGCAGATTAAACAATCGTGGTTTGAACATCTGCAGAGTTTAACCGGGCAGGCGATCGCCTGACAAGCTTATTGCAGAATCTAAAACGCCAAACAGCTGGTGAACAGCTTGATCCAGGCCTGTTTTAGCCTGATTAAGATCTAAAAAACGGCGATTCTAAATAAGCCTTGAGATAGGCCTCAAGCTTTTGGTTGCCGGTTGCAGGCGCAAGGCCTGTGTCCAGAGCCCCAGATGCCATAAAATCATAAGCCTGAACCTGGCTTTTGGCAAAGATCTGGAGATTCTGACGAGCTACAGCGCTTAGCGCGGCCGGGACATTGACAATTTTGGGGGGGTTATTCTGGACTTTAAACATCAGCCGGGCCAGTTGATCCAGACTAAACGTCTCACTGCCGCCCACTTCAGCTTCTTTTTCTTTGGCGATCATGCCTTTGATTAACATCTGGGCCAAGTCGCGACCATGAATCGGG
Organism: Candidatus Sericytochromatia bacterium; assembly: GCA_913773825.1. GTDB lineage: Bacteria > Cyanobacteriota > Sericytochromatia > UBA7694 > UBA7694 > CAJYHH01. Next base: position 3,556 of record CAJYHH010000667.1, read on the forward strand.
TTGATTTTGCGTTCAGCATCACCGGGAATCCAGATCCGGCCATGATGAGCCATATACAGTAAAGGCAAGAGCTCACAGTAATAAAGCGTCGGGCGGACAATATACGACGTCATCACCGACTCTTGCAGATCTTTGACAAACTTCTCTTTGGCGCTATAAAGCTCATCAAAGCCGCTGCCCTTGCGCTGTTTCATCGAGACATAAATAAACTTTTCAACGCCGCCATTATTAATCGCTTCAATTAACAAATTGCGATTGCCGTTATAGTCAACTTGCTCTGGGGTGGCTTTGCCGACATCGTTTTGAGAAAGCCCGGCACAGGAGACAATCATCTGAATGCCCTGGCAGATGCCCCGCAGACTCTGAGGCTGCGTCAGATCGCCCATTACAATTTCATCCACTTCAGCGCCAACAGCCGGAGCCAGCTGTTCACTGCGCTTCCAGAGCGGGTCACGCTGTCTGACGAGGGCTCGGACCCGATGGCCCTGGCGCTTGAGCTCGGCGACTACATGTCGCCCGAGATAGCCGGAAGCCCCGGCGACGAGTACAAATTTCATGGCAGGCTGTGTTACTTTCCTCGTTGCATTAGACCCATTTTAGCAGAAGCGCAACGATAGCCTGGAGATAATAGGGAATTTTATCAAACAGACGGCTGTATGCTGAATGAGCTGTTTAGACAGGGCTTCAGTGAAACATTTTAAGCGGTTTAAGGCGCTTTTTTTAGTTTAAACGCTGTTTTAAAACAGAGCCAAATTAGCACGCCCTGCTCAGGCGGACCTGTGTTAAAGTGAAGCGCACCCGCATTTTTTCCGATTTATCAGGACTAATCTGGAGTACGCACATGCCCAAGAAGCCCGCTCAATCCACAGCCAACGCCAAAGTACCAAGCCCCGAGCTCACCGCCACTTCAGTGGAGCTGCCAGAGCCTCCCGATCTGGCCGCTAAGGCCAAAAAATCCCCTAAAGCTGCCCAGACCCCCAGCGCTGACACCAGTC
>CAJYHH010000668.1 GCA_913773825.1 Candidatus Sericytochromatia bacterium
CTGGAACTGGGCAGACAGCTGAGATTTGAATTTTTTTTATTTAGGATTAATGACCGAAGCACAACGATAGGAGAAAATAGATGAGTAAAATCATGATAACGGGTGCCACAGGTGGGCTCGGCGGTGCAAGTCTAGACTTCCTGCTGAAGAATCAGTCTTCAAGTGAACTTGCTGCGCTGGCGCGTGATCCAGGCAAGCTTGCTGATTATGCCGCTAAAGGCGTAACTGTTCGTAAGGGTGACTATTCTGACTACAACTCTCTGGTTAAAGCTTTTGATGGGATTGAGATCGTGTTCCTGGTTTCAGCAGTGGCATTCAGTGACCGAGCAACCCAGGAGGCAAATGCCCTCCGGGCTGCCAAATCTGCCGGTGTCCGTCATGTCATCTATACCTCGATTCAGCAGCGACCCGGATCCACACTCAAGATTTCTCAAGTGACGGATACCAATAACCACACCGAACAGGCCTTGCTTGATTCTGGGATGCAATTCACCATTTTGCGCAACTCGCTCTATCTGGATGCTTTGCCGATGTTAATCGGCCACAAAGATTTCAGCTCAGGCCTTCGGCTTCCGCTAGGCAGTGGCCGTGCCGCTCTTGCGACGCGAATCGATCTGGCAGAAGGGGCGGCAGCTGTCCTGGCGCAGCCCGAACGCCATCAAAACAAGATCTACACGCTTGGTGGCAGCGAATCTTTTTCGTTTGCCGACATCGCGTCTGTCATCTCTGAAAAGACCGGCAGCCCGATCACTTGTGAGAATATTACCCTGAAAGCGTTCGTTGCCGAAGCCGTGGCAGCGGGAGTGCCGCAGCAGTTTGCAGACTTTTCAGGCGAGTGGCTTAACGCGATCGCTGTGGGTGAATTTGCAGAAGTGACTGGCGATCTGGAGAGGCTGATGGGCCGAACACCAAGCCATTATCGCGAGTTCTTTCAGGCGTTAGTGTAAAGCCCTACGACCTAAATGCTTAAAGAGCGTGACTCTTTCGAATGAATGATTTGATCGCCAGATAACTGAGACTTGCGGTCATCGCTCCGGCGGCGGGCTGTCTAGGGCCCTTCAAGCCCAAACTTGAAGGGCCCTTGCTGCGAATAATCGCGCCCTGCCATGTCGACAAGCAATGGCAGTCGCATCAGACACGCTGACTTACAGCTGGCCCGCCTTGGCTTCAAGGGTGACAAGAAGGCCATCCAGGGCCTCAAATTGCTCAGGCAGCGCACCTGTTGCGTCTGAGGCAATCGCCTCATCCAGCGCTGCTTTTGAGGGGTAGAGGTCATGTACAACCAGCAGCGTCTGGTTGTATTTTTCTTCAAATGTAACAGTGGTGATCTGCCCAGCCTCTTGCCCTTCATCATTGGTCCAGACCAGACGAGAGTAAGGTGTGACTTCCAGGTAGGTGCCATAGAACGCCATAGGTTCTGGGGCTGCAGGGTGGCTGAATACAAGCCGGTACTGGCCTCCGGCCCGAACATCTGCCTCGTAAGAAACCAGGGTCAGACCAAATGATTGGGGCACCCACCAGCGCTGAAACAGCTCAGGTGTTGTCCAGGCCTTAAACACAAGATGTGCTGGGGCGTTAAAGCTTCGGGTGGTTACCAGTTCACGCTCGGATGTCCGTTCAGCTGTTGTGCGGTTTTTGCGGGGGGGTGGATTCATTTCTTTATGGGCGTCCATCTGACAACTCCTGTTGTTTAAGTTCTTGCACTACTCTGTCTAATTCGTTGAATCGTGCATCCCAGAGCTGGCGGTAATTTTCAAGCCACAGTAATTCTTGCTCGAGTTTGCGCTGGCCGAGTTTGCAGGTTCGTACGCGGCCAATTTTTTCAGTTCTAACCAGCCCGGCTTGCTCCAGAACGCTGATGTGCTTTTTCATGCCTGTCAGCGTCATCTGGAACTTTGCGGCCAGCTCGGTGATCGAAGCATCTGCATAGGCAAGCTGCTCCAGAACACCACGTCTGGTTGCGTCTGAAAGGGCCGCAAACGAAGCATCAAAGCTGGTTTGATAATACTGAACCATATGGTTCAGTATAGAATGTATGCCTGGCAGAATGCAAGCAGAGCTTGAGCACTTCGCGCGTTAAGGTCAAGAGACGGGATACAGGTCAATTAACTTTTTAAGTCAGCTGCTGAGCGTCTACGTAGAGCGGGCTTGTTAGCAGCCGGGTTCGTAGCAAGGTTCGCAGCAGAAAGAGCCAAAGCGTTTGAACCCAAAGCCTCTTTGCAGACATCGGGCGCCGTAAAAAAGGGTCAGCTAAGTACAGGCTGCAGATAAAAGCTTTTAAAGGCCCGTTTTACCGCTGATGAGTCCAGCGAGCGAAAGCAACAGACCCACTACCGCACTGGCGATACTTGCCCACCAGAGTAGCTTACTGCTGTTATCGAGCTCTTCAACTAGCTGTTCTTCGCTTTTGTGAGAAATAATATAGCGCTGCTCTTTTTCAGCTGGATGTACCAAAGTCAGCTCACCGTTACGATCCACAACCGTGCCGAGCAGGTAGACCGCTCCGCTGGGTTCAAAGATCTGCTCGCTAAAGCGATAACCCTTAATGCGCCGCTGCCGGGCCAGGGGCTGAAAGTGAATGGACAGACTTAATTCACCCAGACTCAGGCGCCCAGCGCTGAGTCTTACGCGATGCTCCTGCTCAAAGCGGCTGACGGAGCTAATCAGGTCAATGTTAGCGCGCTCAGGATCAACTTTGAGTCGGCCGCTGCCGTCGTTGACATAAAAAGGAACATAATCCTGCTCATGCATCAGGGTGTCGCTGCCGCTGACAATACGGGTGCGCTGCTTGCCCTCGTCATCGCGATAACGTTCTTCTTGCTCCCACTCACGCTCAATTGAGGCCGTAAACCAAAGACAATCGCGTTTGCCCAGCGGTGAAACCAGCGTTTTGATGGCTTCTCGCTCACCCTTGATTTCGGTATAGTCGCTTGAATGCCCGCTCCCCAGAACCTCTGTAACGGCACCAGCCCGTTCAGCGATCTCAGCGATGGTTGAGGTTGGCTGGTAGAGAATCTCGCCTACTTTGGCTTTGGCATTGCGATGGCCCACAAAGCAGCCAACGGCGACAGCCAGCAGAATCAGTCCAAAAATGAGCATCAGGCACGGTCCTTGTTAAGTCGGGTGTTTCAAGGTATTTTAGTGGCTCCAGTCAGGCTTTTCCAAGTCTGTGGAACCCGAACAGTTAAAGTTAGCTGATTGTAATAAGCATGTTGATGACTTTTAATAGTTTGATAGTTTGACAGTAAGTTCTTGAATGATCTCTGAAGAAACTAAACTTGGCTTGAAGTGACATCATCTCGTGCTTAACGAAAAGCGCTGTTGCGGTGTTAAGATGTGCCTATGGCACTTAAGATCATTTACCAGGACGAACACTATATCGCGATTGACAAACCCGCTGGTTTGCTTGTCCATCGCTCTAACGTAGATCGCTCAGAAACCGAGTTTGCCGTCCAACAACTCAGAGACCAAATTGAGCGACGTGTTTATCCTTTACACAGGCTCGATAAACCCACATCAGGACTTTTGTTATTTGCATTTGATAGTGAAGCGGCTTCACGGCTATCAGAACAGTTTTTAGACCACACGATTAAAAAAGCTTATCTTGCAATTGTGCGAGGCTATGCGCCTGATTATGTTCATGTCGATCATCCTGTTAAAGCCCAGCAGGATAAATACGCTAAAAACAATGGACAGCAGGGCATTACAGATGTTTATACACTGGCAAAATGTGAGCTGGAGATTGCCAATGATAAATATCCCAAAAGCCGTTATAGCCTGGTTGAATTAAGGCCTCAAACCGGTAGACGACATCAGCTTCGCTACCACATGAAGCACCTTTCACATCCGATTCTTGGCGACCCCAGATATGGCAAAAATATCCATAACGATCTGTTTAAGATCCATTTTCAGAATCAGCGCCTGCTGTTGGCTTCAATTGGTGTTTCTTTTATCCACCCTTTTACCCAGCAAGTACTGGAACTAAATTGTCTGCCCAGCGATGACTTTATGGCTGTTGCCACACAGCTGGGTTGGTCAGACATCATCAAAAATCGCTGTCGGCCTCACACTCAGGCTTTATCTCTTGATCAGCATCAGAATCAGACAGATGCAAAAACCGGCATCTAAGATGCAATTAGCCTTAAGCATCTTTAGATGCCCTGCTTGAAGCCGCATGATGTCTGCCCTTGGCTACACACTGATTTAAGATCCAGCTTTAGATTGAGTCTTGCTGTCAGTTGATACCAGCTATCATAGTAGGCCATCAAAGGGGCAGCTAAAGGGGTAGCTCAGGGGTAGCTCAGCAGCAAGAAATTGTGAGTGGCCCACTCAAAAATTCTAAGCAAAATGGTTTGGTTAGCGCTCTAAAACCTTTTAAGTTAAATCGTTTTAGTTTTTACACTCAACTATGAACAATCTGATTTGTAGACTATAAGCAGCTTCTAAATTAAATCATCGTGTCTAAACTTCCGGTTTGCTAAAAGTCCAAAGCAAGTTAAAGATTATATAAGCGTAGAGGATCTTGTCATGAACATCTCTTCAAGTCCCGTGATTGGTGCCCCGATTCAAAATAATACGCCCCAGCATCGTTCCCGTGTATCGGTTCGTAATCCAAAAGACGAAGCGCCTAAAGCTGATTCAGGTGACCAAATCAGTCTGGGTCATAAAGTCCTCGTTGGGACTGGCAGTGGTTTGCTGGGCGGCCTGATCGGTGGCGTTACGGGTGGCGGTACGGCTTTAATAATGGGTTCATCTCTGGTCACAGGGGATCAAAGCGGCGTTTTGGGGATTGCTGCTATAGGCGCTATCGGTGGTGCTGCGCTGGGCGTAATGAGTGGTGTGGCCGTCGGTCATCTGGTCGAAAGCAAGACTGAGGGTGCCATTCTTGGCGGCACTGCCGGAGCTGTCGTCGGTGCAATGGGCGCTTTGGTAACTGGAGCAAATCCCAAAGAAATAGCTTTAATTACTGTAGCGGCAGCCGCAGCGGGTGCATCAAGCGGCCTGATCTCAGCTGGACTGCAGCGCAAAGACTAAGTAAACAAGCGACCCTGAAGTCTGATTTACAATCTGGCTTTGTTGTTTTTGCCCATGGGCTTAGTCTGCTTTAACAGGCTGTTTGAGTAGATTGAGTCAGCAGATTGAGTGAGACCTGCCAGAGTTGTTCGGCTGTTTGAGGGTCAAGGGCCCATTGTTTAACCGCGTGACTGTGTTTAAACAGATCGGCATCGTTGGGGACGGTCGGAGCCTCGTTGCAGTCACTTAGATAATGACCACCTGTATGTAAAAATTCGGGGGCCACAGCAGCAACCAGCGTTGTGGCCGCACCCTGCTGAGGAGTTTTATACACAAAAACACCTGCGGCTTCGGCCTGGGCCAGATAGTCTTTTTGTTGTTGGGTAAAATCACGCTGTAAGCCCGTTGCGATTCCACCAGGATTCACTGCATTGGCAAAGATGCCATCTGCTGACCAGCGTCGGGTGGCTTCTACCACAAACAGGCAGTCAGCGGTTTTAGACTGGGCATAAGCCGCTTGTGGATCATAGTTACGTTGTTGAAACTGAAGATCCTCAAACATCACCGGTGAGCGCATATGAGCGCCTGATGTCAAAGAAACAATGCGGGCGTCTCCCCGTTGGGCTGCACCTGCTGCCAGGGCGTCATGCAGACCCAGGCAGAGTTTAAAGTGCCCTAAATAATTAACTGCAAATTGAAGTTCCCAACCTTCAGGTGTGCGTAAAAGTGTGCTCGGAATCAGAGCGGCGTTATTGATTAAGAGATGAAGTGAGCCCTGCCAGTTTTGAATAAAGTGATGGATTGAGCTTTGAACAGCTAAATCTAAGGAGCTAACTTGGATCTTTTGATTACCAGTGGAATGTTTGATCTCGTCAGCAACCCGCTGGCCTGCTGTAAGATTGCGGACGGCAAGTGTAAGCTCTGCGCCCGCAGACGCTAAGGCGCGAACGGTTTCAATCCCAATTCCTGAAGAGCCACCTGTAACGATTGCTTTTAAACCGCTTAAATCTAATCCTGCGACAACTTCTGCTGCTGTGCTGTTTTGATTAAATTTGGTCTGGATCAGTGATTTAGACATATCTGCTCTTTCTGAGAATCGAGTCAGTGAGATTCTGTTGATCTAATACTAGACAAAATATATGATATTTGTCTAGTAAGTAAAGCATGTTATAGTGAGGCCTATGAGTACAGGGCTTGTAAGAGCAAATCGTAAACAAGTGGAAGAACAGCGGCGTCATTTTGTTTTAGAGACAGCGCTGACGCTGTTTGCACGTTATGGCTACCGTAAGACTTCAATGGATGATGTGGCCACAGCAGCCAAGATCTCACGTCAGGGACTTTATTTTTATTTTCCCAACAAAGAAGAGCTCTTTCGTGCAGCGGTTATCCATGCGCTGGATGAAGATCTAACTGCTGCTGAGCAGGTTTTAAATCATCCTGGGCAAGATCTGTCTGAACAGCTAGCGCTTGCGTTTGACTATTGGACAGGCCGCTATCTGGGCCCCATTAGCCAAGATATTGGGCCCTTGATTGAAAGTTATCCAGAAATATTTGGGACGCTTGTCAGTGACTACCCTAAACGGTTTTTAAAACTGCTGACTGATTCACTTTTAGCAGCCGTGTCAAAAGAAAAAGCGCCGCTTGCAATCGCTGTGGCTCAGACTTTAATCGCGACAGCAGCAGGGTTTAAACACCAGCTTGAGACACGTGAAGCTTTTGGGGTGAAGATGAGAACCGCAATTGAGCTGATGTTAGTGGCATTAGAGCATAGCTCTGTCCCGGTTCAAGCCCTAAAGCCCAGCAAACAGAAGGCCTGACTGAGTGTTTGACTGCTTAATCAGTTGTTTTAGACCTGCCTAAACTTAACAAAGATGGAATGGGTTATGGCAACGGCCTGTTTGTCTCAACCGGGATATCTGGGACCATTGTGACCTCACCTGACGGGATTAATTGGACCTTAAGCACATCTGGCACAAATGCTGCGATTCTCAACCTGACTTATGCTAACTCAAAATTTGTTGTCACCGGTAACAATGGGGAGAGGCTGACTTCGGCTGATGGCATCAACTGGACGTCTGTAAGCAGCGGCACGCTCAACCCCTTACGTGGCATTGCTTAGGACGGTACAAAATTGGTTGTCACAGGGATTGGCGGCGTCGCCTTTACCAGCGTTGGTATCTAATTATCCGCTGTTGGGTATCTGTATTTGGCTTTTTTGTCGGCTTTGCAGGGTAGAACAAGCGTCAGGAACAGGATTTTTACGGCGATTTTACACAAACCCGCTGATTGGATTTCGCGAATCAGCTTCAACAGTGTTACATTTGAAGCTCGACAACTCAGGATGCTAACAATCGAGTGATGCCCCAAAACGAGCGAGAAACCCTTTTAGCTGGCGCTGAACACCAGGATTCCTTTACGGACCTTAAGTGGGTCATGCAGGCTCCTCATGGTAACTGGGCAATTCGCCTGCTCGGTTTTGTTTTGCGTAAAGCTTTTCGGACTGGCTGCTCCAGTATTACCTTTGACTATCCCAGCTTTAAAGCCGCCCGAGAGCAGATCGAGCCGGATCAGCTGGTGGTTTTAGCCCCCACACATCGCAGCATGATGGACTTTTTGGTCCTTTCTTATCTGTGTTTTGCTCATCCAGAGCTCAAAATCTCAATTCCGTATATTGCTGCTGACTTACAGCTGGGCAAACTTCCCTTTTTAGGCTGGTTGCTTAAACAGGCCTATGCCTTTTATATCAAGCGCGGCCAGGGCAAAGCAGATCCCGAGCTCAATGCCCAGCTCAGAAAGCTTGTCGATAACCAACAAACTCTGGAACTCTACATCGAGGGCACACGCAGCCGCGCCCGTCAGTGCCTGTCGCCCAAGCGGGGCATGCTGCGTGCATTGCAGCAAACCGGCGTCACCTGCGTTTTGCTGCCGATTACCATCAACTACGATCGGGTTCCTGAAGAAGATGCCCTGATGAAAGAGCTGCAAGGCGGGCCTAAGCCCATGATGCGCCTGAGCCCTCTGCTTAAGTGGTGTGTCAGGCTGAGCAAAGGAGAAATCAAAATTGGCCGGGTTCATCTGGTCTGTGGTGAACCGGTGGTGATGAAGCCTGAAAGTGACGTCTATGCCGTCAGCCGGGCGGTTATGCAGCAACTGCAAGAAAAACACGTCGTGACGACTTACCATCTACGCGCTTTTTTACACCATCATCCAGACTTAGGGTATGACTTACAGAGTCTGAGTGAGGCCATTGAAGCGCGCGGCGGCACGGTAATTGCCAGCCCGCTTAAAAACGGCTCTGAAGTAGCTTTAAAAACAGAATATACTTTGCGCTATCAGTGGCTGCATTTGTTTTATCCAGAGCTTTTATCCCAGCGTCCGCATCACCCGATTGTTCAGCATCATGTTCAGCATAACTGTTTTTCAGAGCGTTATCGTCAGGCTACTGAAGCGATTCATCACGATCCCAAGCTCAAGGCACTGGTGCAAGCCTTGTTTGCTCCACTTGAGCAGGCTTATGCCCGTCTGATTGACGTCAGCGCCAAAGATTCAGGCCTGCATGGTTTACACCCCAGAGCCTTTGTTGCTCAGCATCCTGACTGCTTTTTACCGATGGTCGAAGAAGCGCTGGGTCATTTAACTTCAGCTAAATTACTAACTAAAGCTGAGCACCATAAAGGCTATGAGCTTGGCGAAGCCTGGAAACACCAGGCTGAAGCCTATCGTCAACCGATCTGGGAAAAAAGCCAGGTCTGAAGAGGGTTTTAAGGGGTAAGTGGTGGGTTTTGGGCTCTGTAAGATAGAGCCGACTCTTGTCCGGCTCTATCCCACAGCCCACAGCTCTTTTCTAATCAGCTTTTACAAAAACATGCTGGACATATTTAGTTGTTTTTGTCATTACTGCTGGCTTTAAAATCTGCTTGGAATAACAGTCTGAACAGGCCGCTAACTCCTGGTTAATTTCCCAGCCTTGGCTATTAATTGGCTCTGTGGGTTTACCGTGTTCAATGACAACAGTGGTGTACTGGACGCTGCGTCCTGACTGAACAATATTAAATCGCTTACGTGAACTCTTTTGACAATACTGACATTTAAACATATAGACATGGTTTTAGCTTAAAACCATAAAAAAATAATTTTAAAGGAATTTTCAAATAAAGCTGAATCATGTCAAATCAGCCTGGACTTTATGTTGGAAAGTTGTCAAGCCTAATCAAATAGCGGGAATAGATAGAGGGGGCACAGTGGAAAAACAGAATTGAAGCAGTAGCAGAAGTTTGAAAATCTACTTGTATCATCATGACGCGTTCATGGATTCACCCTCATGAACAAGGGTTAAAAACTAAAAATTACACTAACATATTTTCTTTGATGCCAGCAAGCCCTGTTTAAAAAAAATTACTGTGTTTGCTGGGTCTGATTTTTTATTCTGAAGATATTTGAAGCCTCTTTGTCGATAAAATAGTTTTTATATTTAAATCATGGATTTGACGAATGGCTCTCTCTATCTCTAGTATGACAGATAGACTCATCAGCCTGCAAATTTAGAGCTTCAAAAAAGCCTAAAAAGCTTATTTGAAAAGGCTTTGAGTGCCATTCTAGATTGCGGGTTTAACACCGTTTTGGAGCAGGCGAATCAAATGTGGTATAATAAAGGTGCAGTTAAGAAAAGGCTCTTTCATTTTGTTTGTTTATATCTGTTGACAGCTTTGTTTGTATCAATTAGTCTTTGTTTATAAGCTATCTTGTGCAAACAAAGGCGGATTTGTGATGTTGAATCAAACCCATTCAGTGCTGCTGCGTTTTCAGGACCTGAATCTAAAGAGTCAAAACAGTCTTGAACAAGTGGGAGGCAAAGCGGCCAACCTGGGGGCTTTATCCAGAGTGACTGGCATTCAGGTGCCTGATGGCTTTTGTGTCTCGACTGATGTTTATCAAGCTGTAGTGGCGCAAACACCGGCTGTTCAAGCGCTTTTGCAGCAGCTGGCTGTACTCAAGGTTCAGGATCGCAAGCAGATTGCAGAGCTCAGCGCTGAGCTGCGGCGAGTGATTGAAGCCCTGGTGATTCCAGCTAAGACGGTGCAGGACATTTGTCAGTTGCTGAGCGATTTAGGCGAGCAAGATGCTTATGCAGTGCGCTCCAGCGCAACAGCTGAAGATTTGCCAAACGCTTCGTTTGCGGGCCAGCAAGATACTTATCTCAATATTATTGGTCAGGCTGAGATTCTTAAACATATTTGTAAGTGCTGGGCCTCGCTGTTTACAGAACGGGCCATCATCTACCGCCTGCAAAACAACTTTGAACACCAGCAAGTGAAGCTGTCGGTGATTGTTCAAAAAATGGTTTTTCCTGAGGCTTCAGGGGTTCTATTTACAGCTGATCCGCTGACCTCAAACCGCAAAGTGTTGGCGATCAATGCCAGCTACGGCTTAGGCGAAGCGCTGGTTTCAGGGCTGGTCTCAGCAGACACTTACAAAGTCCGTAACAGTCAAATCATTGAAACCCTGATTGCCGACAAAAAACTGGCTATTTACAGTCTGCCAGCAGGCGGCACTCAAACGATTCAGCTTGAGCCAGAACAGCAAAAATCCCAGACTCTGACAGAAGCTCAGATCTTAGAGCTTGCGCAAATTGGCAGGCAGATCGAAGCTGTTTTTGGCACACCCCAGGATATTGAATGGTGTTTAGCTGACGATCAGTTTTATATTCTTCAAAGCCGGCCGATTACCACTTTGTTTCCGATTCCTGGATCTGAACAAACTAGCCAGGAAAATCGCGTCTACCTTTCGGTTGGGCATCAGCAGATGATGACAGATCCCATGCGACCTTTGGGTTTGTCGATGTATCAGTTATTGGCGGGTGCTCCGATGTTTCAGGCCGGTGGCAGATTATTTGTGGATTCGACGGCTTTTTTGCAGGTGCCAGCCAGACGCAAGATGTTGTTAAACGTCATGTCTCAGTCTGAACCACTGATGCAAAATGCCCTAAACAGCTTACTGGAGCGCGGTGACTTTATTCAGACTTTGTCCGAAGCAGCCACACCGGCCAATCCTCGCCTGAATACAGCTGAAAAGCTGGCGCAATCAGCCCCACCAGAAGAGCTTGAAACCGATCCGGATCTGATTATCAATTTAATCCAGATCACTCAAGCGTCAATAGAGGCCTTAAAGCAGAACATCACTCATTATTCAGGTGTAGCTTTAATGGATTTTATTCGCGAAGATGTCCAGGGCTTAAAAAAGCTCTTAGGTGAGATTAAAAGTATGGCCGTAATTATGGCGGCCATGACGTCTGCTACTTGGGTCAATGAAAAAATGAACGAGTGGTTGGGTGTCAAAAATGCAGCGGATGTTCTGACACTTTCAGTTGAGCACAATATTACCTCTGAGATGGGCAGAGCTCTGCTTGAGGTTGCTGATGTCATTCGCCCTTATCCTGCGGTGATTAACTATTTACAGACCGCAAGTGACGACTTTTTAGCGCAGCTGCCTAAACTTGACGGCGGTCAGAAGGCCTATGATGCAATGGTGGGCTATCTGAGCCAATACGGGATGCGTGGCCCAGGTGAAGTGGATATTACCAACCCGCGCTGGAGTGAACAACCCGCCAGGTTACTGCCGCTGATTCTTAGCCATATCCAAAATATTGAGCCCGGTGAGGGCAAACGCAAATTTGAAGCCCTGCGGCAGCAGGCTTTAAAGGCCGAGCAAGACTTATTAAGCCAACTTGAATCCTTACCTGATGGAGCACAAAAAGTTGAAGCAGCGCGGCAAAAAATAGCTCAGATCCGTAAGTTTGCGGGTTATCGGGAATACCCCAAATACGGGATGATGAGCCACTATTTTGTTTATAAGCAGGCGATGCTCAAAGAAGCTGAAAAGCTGGTACAAGCAGGTCTGCTGCAAGACCAAGCAGATATCTATTTTCTGAGTTTTGACGAACTTCGTGACGTACTGCTGACTCAGCAGATTGATGCATCTTTGATCAGCCAGCGCAAAGCAGACTATCAACATTATCAAAAGCTGACACCGCCCCGTGTGATAACCTCTGACGGCGAGATTTTTAACGGTCACGCGAGCAAGGGGGATGCCCCTGAAGGCGCATTGACAGGTCTGGCTGTCTCATCAGGGGTGGTTGAAGGCCGGGCACGCGTGGTGTTTAAGCTCGAAGAAGCTGAGATTGAAGAAGGGGATATTTTAATCACGCCGTTTACAGACCCCGGCTGGACCCCGCTTTTTGTTTCAATTAAAGCCCTGGTTACCGAAGTTGGTGGCACGATGACACATGGTGCAGTGGTTGCCAGAGAATACGGCTTGCCCGCTGTTGTCAGCGTTGAACAGGCTACCCAACGGATTCAGGATGGCCAGCGGATTCGCGTCAACGGCACAGATGGCTATATCGAGCTGCTTTAAGGGGGCACGTGGGCAGTATCTGATGTGCTTGTTATACTGCTCACGATACCCATTATACAAAAGTAGGCAGGTCTAGAAGAATGCTGCGTTTTCTAAATTTCGCGGTTTTTATGTGTTTAATTGCTGGCTTGAACAGCCTCATGCCATCTGCGCATGCGTTTAAATTTTCTGGCCAGCAGCCTGTGAATATTTCGTTAAATAATAAACTGCTTTTAAAAGTGGATAGCCGCTATTGTACCGCTATTAAAGGCCTAAATGGATATGTTATCGCCACGCCAAAATTGCTGGAACAGGAAAAACTACAAGTTTATCTGGAAAGTGAATTAAAACCGCGTACAATTCTCTATAAAGGTCATTTTATCAATTCAGTGACAAGTGCTGAATATGAGCCCAAAAGTAAAACTTTAAAAATTGTAGGTCATATTCATCCGCAGCTGAGTCTGAGCATAAATTATGGGCTCATCAGTGGTAACACACAAATCAAAGAACAACGTTAACTCTTATCCCAAACCCTTTATTTAGAAAGCTCATTCTAAACGACTTAAAGCGCTTTGTTTGATGAGCTGCTGAAACTTTGGGCAATCTAAGTGCCTATCTGCGGGACAGGCTGCTGCGTGGCGCAGGCCTTTGCTGATGGCTGTGAGTCTTTTTATTTTTTGTTCAAGCTGCTCAGCTTTTTGAAGCAAGCGATCTCGATTAATAATCGGCCCATTTGGCGTAAACATCTCTGAAATTTCAGTCAGCAAAAAACCTGCACTTTGGCCCAGAGCAATTAAATTGAGACGCTCTAATACTTCAGGGCTGTATTGCCGCCGCAGGCCTTTTCGACCAGATGATTGAATCAGCCCTTGTGCTTCATAATAGCGAAGTGTAGAAGGCGCCAGACCGCTGGCCTGTGAAACTTCGGAAATATCCAGTTTAGACATCATTTTTCTCTGCTTTTTTGTCTATTGTCCTGCTTGACCTCAAGTCAACTTGAAGTTGTAGTATAGCCTCAGACTCTGACAGAAAGCATAATTGGCGCTATGATTCAGAGCAAAACTGACGTTAAAACGCATTAGAACTAGATTCAGACTCAAGTCAACACAATCACCACACAAAGAGGACAAGATATGCAGGCAAGTTTTTGGCATCAAAAATGGGAAAAAGGCGAAATTGGTTTTCATGAAGATCAGCCCAACCCCTTACTACTGGCACATTTTGACGCGCTAAAGCTAAATCAAGCTGAGCGGATTTTTCTGCCTTTATGCGGTAAAACACGCGACATCAGCTGGTTGCTGGCCCAAGGGCTACAGGTGGTGGGTGCAGAGTTAAGTGAATTGGCAATTGAACAATTATTTGCAGACCTGCAGCTCAAGCCTGAAATTGTGGAAATAGGCTCGTTAAAACACTATCATGCTAAGGATCTGGATATTTTTGTTGGCGATATTTTTGAACTGACGCCTGAGTTAATCGGCACAGTTAATGCCATTTATGACCGCGCGGCACTGGTTGCCCTCCCGCCTGACACTCGCCAGCAATACGCGATCCATCTTAGACAGCTCAGCGCTGACGCGGCTCAGCTGGTGGTGACTTTTGAATACGATCAGACCCAAAAATCGGGGCCACCTTTTTCAGTCGAGGCTTCAGAACTTAAAGCTTTGTATGCCGCGTTTTATAAGCTGCAAAAGCTTGAGCAAAAGCCGGTTGAAGCCGGTAAGCTAGGTGCAATGGATGTTAGCGAGTCGGTCTGGTTACTGCAATCGCTTAGGACTCAAGCAGCTTAAGTTAGGCTTCGGGCGACAATTTATCGCTTTCAAGGCCTGTATCAGTTTTTGCTTCACGCTGTTCAAGCAGTTGGTTAATCCCCATCAGCGTATAGACAACTGACGCAGCGACAAAAATCAGGGCCATCATCAGGTTCTGTGCCGGTGGCTGAGGACCTGACCAGGGAGAAAGCTTGCCACTGTAAAACACGCCTGCAAAGACGATAAACAGCACAGCATAGGCCCAATGTTTGGTTTTGTCATTTTTAAACAGCTGCATAACTGACCTCTTGCGCTCCAATCTGTGACCCGAGTCGGTGACCTGAGATTTATAATCCCTTGAATTGACTGATTCAGACAAGGCGATTCTAGCTTTATTCGGGGCTTAGAAGTGATGGGAGATTAATTTGTTAACTTCACTGACATAGTCAGACTGGAGCTGATAATCTTCACGGGCCTTGCTGCTGTCGAGTGATGAGTCTTTGGGGCGAACAGCAAAAAAGGGAAGTTTTTCCATCAAGATCGGTTTAATCAAGTCTGTGTTAAGACCAGATTTTTGAGCCAGCGTCAGGCCTAGTTCATAACGGCTACAGCGGCTTGAGCCCAGATGATAAATGCCCTTGGCGCTAAACAGTTTTTCAATCCAGTCAACCAGTGTGGTAACTGCCAAAGGTGAATAAAACTGATCGGTTGAGAGGTTAATGACTTTATCTGCTTTGAGGGAGTCACTAATCCAGGTGACAAAGGATTTTTTACTGGAATTATGCCAGCTCATAAAGGTTGTGCGCAGGACTAAGCCCTCTGGGCTTTTAAGGACGGCTTGCTCTGAAGCAATTTTGGTTTCAGCATAGACATTGACTGGCTGAGCGGGATCCGTTTCAAGGTACATACCTTGTTCACCTGAAAAGACATCATTGCTTGAGATATAAATGATTTTAGTGGAGGTGTTCTGAGTAAACTGACAGATTGCTTCTGTGGCTGCAAAGTTGAGTTTCCAGGCCAGTTCTGGGTTACGTTCACAGGTGTCAGCATCTGAAATCGCCACAGTGTGAATCAGCAGATCTGGCTGAAACTGCTGAAGTAAGTGTTCAAACGTTTTAAGGCCTTCTGAATCGGTTAAATCAATTGGAATCAGATCTTCAAAGGGATGTTGGTGGCAAATGCCTTTGACCGTATAGTTTTGGCCTAATCGGGCATAAAGTGCTCTGCCGAGTCCGCCTGAAGCGCCTGTAATCAGGAGCTTCAAGCCCGACAAGT
>CAJYHH010000669.1 GCA_913773825.1 Candidatus Sericytochromatia bacterium
CTTTAATTAATCATTTGCAGGACTGGTGCCGAAAGCAGAACATCCCCGAAGTTTTTGCCTTGGCCAATCAGGAAAACAGCTCGTCAATTGGCTTATTTGCGGGCAGTGGTGGGCATCCCAGCAATCACAGCAAGCGCTTTTACTCCTGGATACTCGAGCCGTGAAAATCCCGCCTCATCTTCGCCTGTTTTTACTAGCGAGCTTTGTTCTTTTATTCGCTTTTGCAACTTTAGCCGCTGTACTGACCTGGAACACCCTGCAACAGCCTAGCCGTCAGCCAGCAGCCAGCAAAGCCGTAATTGCGCCAGTTCTGGATCCCGAACAAGCTCTACGCCGCCTAAGCCAAGCATTATCTGTACCGACTATTTCTTGGCAAGACCCAGCGATTGATACCAAGCAAACTTTTGATAAGCTGCATCAACAGCTTGAGCAAGGCTTTCCTGAAATCTATAAACAACTCAAGCCAGAGCGAATTGGCCAAAATCTGTTAATTCGCTGGCCAGGCACGGATGCCAAGCTAAAGCCTGTGTTATTTGCAGCCCATCTGGATGTAGTCCCCGTTGAAAATCGCAATAGCTGGCAAAAGCCACCTTTTTCGGGGGCGCGCAGCGGTGGGTTTGTCTGGGGGCGCGGCAGCTTAGACGATAAAAACAGCGCCATGGCTCTGCTTGAAGCCTTAGAAACCCGAATCAAAACCGGCCGTCTGCCCAAGCGCAGTATTTATTTAGCCTTTGGCGCTGATGAAGAAATTGGCGGCAAAGGCGCACAGAGTCTTGTCCGCCGCCTGAAAAGCCAAAAAGTAAAGCTCGCGGCTGTGCTTGACGAAGGCATGGTGATTGTACCCGGCTCGATGATTGGCTTAAATCCACCTGTTGCCTTAATCGGGATTGCCGAAAAAGGGTATCTGACGCTTGAAATCAAAGCCGAACAGCTAGGTGGCCATGCTTCGATGCCGCCCCAGGAAACTGCTGTTGATATACTCGGCACAGCCCTGCAGCGTCTGCGCAATCAGCCTTTGCCCGCTCGAATTGAAGGTCCTGCTGCTGAGCTATTTAACTGGCTGGGCCCCGAAATGCCCACTCTGCGTCGAGTTGCACTGGCCAATCGCTGGCTGGCAGAGCCTCTATTGCTGAGTCAGCTAGCAGCAAAACCCAGTACCAATGCTTTAATCCGCACCAGTTTTGCCCCTACGATGCTCAGTGCCAGCCCTAAAGAAAATGTATTAGCCTCTCAGGCTAAATCCGTGATTAATCTTCGCGTGTTGCCCGGTGACACGCCCGAGATGATTCAAGAGCATTTTAAACGCGTGATCAACGATGATCGAGTTAAAGTCCGGGCGATTTCGCCCCTTGCAACCGCCAAAGCGTCAAGGGTCTCACGCACTGACTCTGAGTTTTTTAAACTTTTAAGCGGCAGCGTCAAAGAAGTCTTTCCCCAGGTTTTAATTGCCCCCAATTTGGTTTTGGCAGCAACCGACAGCCGCCATTATGAACCCATTACTGAAGACATCTATCGCTTTCAGCCCCTGTTTTTAAGCGAAAAAGATCTTGATCGGATTCATGGCCGCAACGAGCGTATTTCAGAAAGCGGCTATCTGCGCATGATCCAGTATTACCAGCATTTGATGGGGAAAATGTAGGTGGTAGAGGTAGGGAGTAGGTAGGGTTAAAACCAGATCTCGCCTGAATTTCCCCACCTACCATCTACTCCCTACCTCTTCTCAGTCGCCTGCAACAAAGAAGTCAATTTTCCAGCCTGTGGCTTTTTTGGCTAAGGAAAAACGATAACCAACTGGACTATAAGTGTAGCGGCCTGAAACATAGCCGCTACGACCATCATCTAATTGGACTTTCATCCAGGGATAAGTACGTCCATTAAGGGTCATCGAGGGAAGTTTTTCATTTCTTAGCACTTTAACGATGTCATAGTTCAGAGTGCCGGTTACTGAGGCATCTAATTTAGGTGCTGAGCGCAGCTGGACGCTTTGGCCTGTAATGGCAACATATTCAAAAGCATCACGATTTTCAGGGAAGCGGGCAAAGACATAAGGCACATAATACACACCGCTGCCCTGGGCATCATAAGCCCCGCCCAAAAGCAGCATATCTTCTAACACACCCCAGACCTGAGAACGGGCAGGATCTTTATCTAGCTTCCAGTGGGCAGCAAACCCCTTAGGCCCCGCGCAGCCCCCAAAACTACAGCGTATTTGTGGATCAAGATAATTCATCAAGGCATTTTTGTCTTTACGGCCTGTAATCAACAAAAGCTCACGCAGCGCCCGCGCGAGCTCTGGGTCGCGAATACTTTCTTCAGTCGGCGGTAATTTAGCCGGTGCAGCTGCCGGAGACATTCTGGGCAGTATGCTAAAACTTCCTGCCATGACCAGCATTAGAGTGCAGAACTTGAGTGTCGTGGTTTTCATTTTGTTCACCTCTCTTTTTGCATGGGTTACATCGTTTAAAAAATCTACTTATAATTGTTTAGCGCGTCATTTGCATCGCAAAAACCTGAGTGGCATAGACGTCATCACCGGACTGGGCAATCCCAGCCCCAATCGCCGTAAACGAATCACGCATAATATTGGCGCGATGCCCAGGTGAAGCCAACCAGCCATCCACTAAACGG
>CAJYHH010000670.1 GCA_913773825.1 Candidatus Sericytochromatia bacterium
GGCAGTTTGCCGTCTTTAAGAAATTTGCTCAAAGCTTGTGGACTCATGTCAAATTCATAATAGACCGTTGATGCATAACCCACACCGCCCGTAACCGCAAAGGGGCCCCAGCCGACACTGGCGTTGCCGTCAATGCTGCGATTGCTGGGCTCAATATGCAGCCTGAAGCTGGGCGGATCGCCTTCGTTTCGCTTAATCGAGGTAATAAACTCATTTTCGACATTTACGCCGACTGAAAATTTAACCCCGCTATTGGGTTCAATTGCGCCGACGGACACACCTACTTTGAGCTGGCCGCGAAAGGCAATTTCATCACCTGGGTTAAGAGTTTGGGTTGGATTCAAGGCAATTGCATCACGGCTAGGGGGTTTTGTGTCGCGAGCATCTTCAAGCTTTTCTCCAGGTTTAAGCTGACGTGCATAGGCTGTATCAAAGTTGACCCCTACCCCAATTGAGCCAGAGACCGGCACAGAACCGCCGACTTCACCGCTGATGCCTACGCTGACGTCTCCGCCGCGCGCACGGGTTTGGAGAATTCGCTTCTCGTTATCGATAAATTCAGTTTTATCGGTAAAGCTTATACCGCCACTTAAAGCCAGGGTTACACCACTATCGCCCAAATTTGAAACGGTATATTTACCCCGAACAGAACGGGTATCAGGGCTTAGGCCAATTGTGATGACCCCATTCATCTCATTGGGTTTAGGCTCTGGCTCGAGGGACGTTTCTTCTTTGGGAGCACCAACCAGACTCTCGATTTTTTCCTTGGTTTTTTGATAATCAACTTTGACGGTTTTGACCCCTTTATCGGGCGTGACCTGCGACAAAATGGTTTCAGAGGGTTTGATGCCAGGCGAAATCGGATGAGTTCCTGTCTGAAGACCCGTTTGCGAAACGGTCTGAGAAATTCCAGACACACGGGGCAGTTTTTTAGATTGTTTGCCTAAAGATTTGGGGCTGCTTGATTCCAGCATCTGATTAAGCTGGGTTTCGGATTCAGATGACAAAACGCTTTCGGGTTTGGGCCCACCCGTTAATTTGGATTTAAAACCGGATTCAGTATTTTTGTTGGTTTGCTCAGGGGATTGTTCAGGTGTCTGAACGGGTGTATGAGTTTGTTCAGTGCCGCCAGTTTGACGTGTCTTTGATGGAATAATCTGTGAGGATGTTGTGCTGCGATCCAGACGAGGGGGGAAATTACTCATAAATAACGCTCCTGAAAATCTGAATGGGTTAAGAGAAATGAGTGACAAGTTAACTACGGTAACATGTTCTCACGACTTTTACAAACTGTCAAATTGAACTTCAGACTTTTTTTCTCAAAAAAACAGCTCCCTTAAATGGATGTTCATTAGGCAGCCATTTAAGGGAGCGTTTTATTTTGGGAAATAATTAGCGCAAAGTGGCAATCCGGTTTAGATAATAGGCCATTGTGCAAAAACCATTGCGAATCTGGGAGATTCTAAAGTTCTCGTTTGGAGCATGATAACCATCTGACATCAGGCTCTGGGCAATTAAAACCAGCGGAGCATCGGGGAAGACTCGCTGAAACTCAGGCAAGGCGCCAATGGTCCCACCGCTACCAACAAAAACCGGGGCCTGGCCAAATCCAGTCTCACAGGCTGCAACCGCTTCGCGCATAAAAGCATTGTCAACTTCGCTCATACAGCCTTTAACCCCTGAGCGGGTATTCAGCACGATCTCAGGGTGGACACTTTTTAAGCAAGCCTCAAGCTGCTGGGCAACACGTACAGGATCTTGACCTGCCACTAAACGCATCGTCAGTTTGGCTTTGACCTCATACGGCAACGCGGTTTTAATCACGTCAGGCTGGGTCTGGACCCCTTCAAAACCATGAACTTCAAAAGTCGGTCGCACCCAAATCCGCTCTAATAATTCACGCGCTTCCTGTGAATACATCTGTGCCCCGCCAGTATCAGCAACCAGTTTTTCGAAGTCAAAAATCGAAGCGGTATAGTCCAGGGACTCCCGTTCTGCTGTGCCCATAGTCGGCAGCTCTTCTAATACTCCAGGGATCGTGACTGTACCATCAGCTGCAACACACTCAGACAAAGCCTGGGTCAGGACGTTTAAGGGATTAATCGCTGCTCCGCCGACCATGCCAGAATGTAGATCCTGGCTGCCAGTTTTTAAACTGGCCTCAGCACGCAATAAACCCCGTAGACGATAGGTAATCGCAGGATGGTCCCCTTCAAAAATTGTGTCAGAAATTAAGACTGATGAAGGATTTTGC
>CAJYHH010000671.1 GCA_913773825.1 Candidatus Sericytochromatia bacterium
CCTCAATATCTTGCTCAGCATCAGTTGCTGAGCCCCATAATCCGGATGCCTGATGGGATTCAGTGATCCCGCCTCTAGCCGCTAACAGGCAAAAAAGCCGACATCTAGCTGATCAGACCAACTAAACTTTCAGACAAAAAAGACATTAAATCAGGCATGTTATTAAACAAGTAAATTTTTGCAAAACAAGGCTAATCAGTTACTTCAAGTGAGAGAAATTTAAAAATGGATTGTTTGGCAACCTACTCAAAAACTCATAAATGCCATAAAGGCCTATTTTTATTATGATTTATTTTCTCAGTGGCGATCGTATAAGTATCTTTAATTTCAATTTTTAAACATTTTTACCAAAAAATAAGCATATATAATTTATTGGGTGATTATTTTGGTTAAAATCACTATTTTATATATAAATTAGATAAGAGATGCTATGATAAGAACTGGAATTCAGATGAGATGAAGGATAGCTCATCAGACGGCCGTCTGTCTGGGCCATTCAAGCTCTGTCGCCACTGTCTACTCTTCACAGTGCCTGGTTTTCCTTCTAAGAGCAAGCTCTGAAGAAAGCAGTTTAACCAGATGTATATCCACACCCCTTCAGTTTTTACTCAATCTGTCATGGTCTCGCCTCAAGCAGATCAGACAGACTTTAAAGCGCTTGAGCAAGCACCGGCTTCTGTCAGGCCCATCAAGGGCCAGAAACTCTCTGAGATTACAAGCGAACTCAAGCGGCATCTGAGCCCTGCGTCTCGGGACATTCTTACGTCAGGGCGCTTGCTGCTTGAGGCCAAATTTCTGGTTGGCCATGGACATTTTATTAGCTGGCTACAGGATCATTTTAGTCTGTCGGCTAAAACCGCCAATCGCTTTATGTCTGTTGCAGACATGGTTCAATTGCACCAGCTGTCTGAGCCCGCGCTCACAAAGCTCAGGCAGCTGGATCTGCGCTCTTTGTATGAGCTTGCCGCCAAATCAACCCCTAAGTCTGTCCAGGCCACTCTGCTTGCTGAGCTCAAAACGGGCAAGATCAGTTATGAACTCATCCGTGAGCATAAGCACCTCCAACAACAAAGCCAGCCCGGCGAAGGGGCTGTTCATTTTAACCGTCTAACCGGACAGTTTAACCGCTTTGAAGCCTGGTTTACGGATCAGGTGCCCATTCTCAAACAGGCCTCACACCAGCTGGACCCTGAAAGCCGCCAGGTTTTGCAACAGCAGGCCAGCCACCTGTGTGCAGTGATCAGTCGAGTTGAAGCACTTCTTGATTTGGGCCCAGATTCCGGTCAGATTTTCCAGACTGTTCAGGATGAGGCGAAGAAGCCTGCCTCTGCTGATTGAAAGTCCGAGCCAAAAACAACAAATGTTTTAGATTCTGCCAGTTAGCTTCTATTAAGTTAGCTTCTGCAAGGTGGTGCTGATGAACGATTCAAACTTATTATCTGGAGACTTTGAGCATGCGCTGGAGATGATGGGGCCTGAGCTGTTTGAAGCTCTGTTTGCCCACTCAGGCGTGGGTAAAGCGCTGATTGATGCACAAGCTCAGTTGTTGACGGTTAATAAAAGCCTTTGCAAATTACTCGGTAGAAGCCGAGAAGATCTGCTTGGTTCATCCTTGCTGGACTGGATGGGTTCAGAAGAAAAAAATTTGCTGCAAACTCGTCTGGGGCAGTTGACCCAGGGCCCAATTGAAAAATATCGCGCGCAAAAGCAATTTATGCATCTAGAGGGCCAGACCCTGATTCTGGATCTGTATCTGGTGCGTCTGACCGGGATTGAAGCAGAAAGGGTCTGTTTGTTACTGGAAGTCCAGGATCTCAGCCGTGAGCATCTTGAAGCCGCTGCCTACCAGCAGCAGCAAAGCCGCCTAAAACGGGCTGAGCTGCTTAGCCAGCTTTGTTATAGCGCGATGGAGCTGCCAAGCGGTGATATCTATTGGTGTGATGAGACATACGCACTGTTTGGGCTTAAGCGTTCTCAATTACCAAAACCGACATTTAAAGGCTTCCTTGGCGATTTTGTTCATCCTCAGGATCGCGAGTGGGTTGAAGCCGTCACCAGAACCTGCATCAGTTCTGGCAGACCCGTTACTCTGCGTTATCGGACTGTGACTGCCAGCGGCCATATTCAACTGATTCAGAGCCGGATGGAATGTCTTTACACCGAAGGTAAAGGTCAAAAGCTTCTGGCTTATATCCTGAACCTGAACCCGGACCAGAAGGACCTGGCTCTGCAGGAGCCTGAGCTTCAGATCGGTTCTCAAGATAATGCGCCTGATAAGCCCCAGGGCTCACTTGAGCAGGCTTTACAGGGGGCGTTTGAGCGGCTTCAGGATCTTATTGCGGGCAGCCAGGTCAGTTTTGCACTTGATTTTGTAGCTTGTAAAACGCTTCCCGTTGAGACAGCTGTGCTTAAAGATCTGCTGATTCAGCTGATTGGTCAGGCTCTGTCTGGGCATCATTCCCAGTCACATGTTCAGGTGATTCGGCTCAGCAGCCATTCAGATGAGGATAACGGCTGCTATCTGACTTATGAAGTCCAGCCCCGCCAACAGCTTAAAAACACTAAAACATTAAGTGAAAGCTCAAGTGAAAGCTCAAGTGAAAGCTCATGTGAGAAACCGGTAGTCTGGAGTGGTTTAATCAAATTTTAGCCGCCGCAAGGGTTAGGGGCTTGCAATAGAGCTAGGTCAGAGCCAAATAATAGAGCTCATTCAGCCTACGATTATGAGGAGGTGGTGGATGCCTGACTCTCCCAAGCCCAGCCGCGAGCCCGAGCAAACCAGCTTCTCCCTGGCTTCTTATGAACACCTCGCTGAGCTGATGGGCTCAGAGATCTATGCGGCTCTGTTTGAGCACGCTGATCAGGGCAAAGCGCTTTTAACGCCAGATGGCTGCCCTCAAGCCGTCAATCAAGCCCTGTGCAATTTGCTTGGCTATCGTCGCCATGATTTACTCAAGCGCCCTTTTACAGAGTGGGTCAGTGAAGCTGAAAGGCCTTTGATTCTGGCGGCACTTGAACAGGTAACAGGCAGTTTAGTGGTAAGCTGGCAGACTGAAAAACTTCTGTTGCACCGGCATGGGCAGATTTTGCCCGTCAGTTTGCAGCTGGTTAAACTCACTGGTTCTTCAAGCGAACCCACGATCCTGCTGCTTGAAGTTCAGGATCGCCGTCGCGAAGTCCAGGTTGAAACGGCCTGGCGAGCAGAGCGTGAGCGACTTAGCCAGGCTGAACGACTCGCCCGCGCTGCCCATGCTGTTTGGCACCCAGCCAGTGGCGAAGGCGACTGGAGCCAGGGCGTCTATGCGATCTTAGGTCAGAGTGAGAACTTTTTGCGCTCTTTTAAAAGCACAACCGGTTTATTTGCGCCTGCTGAAGCAGAACAGCTTCAGGCAGCTATCCAAGCCGCTTTGTCCAGCGAAGCTCCGCAAGTTTGCCGCGTTCGATTACGCCAGCCAGACGGTCAACAAAAAAACCTTCGCTTTTATTTTGAAAAACTCAAAAACGGATCTGAACAAGCGGATCTGCTGATCAGCTATGTCATGGATATCAGCCCTTTGATTGAGCAGTTTGAGCGTCTGCAATCCACCAACCAGGCTATTAGCCAGCAAAATCAGCAGCTGCGGGAATTAGCTGAGATTCTTGACGATCAGCTCAGTGAACCTCTAGGCGCCATCCTGGCTATTTCTGAACAGCAGGCTCAACTCCCGCTAAATGCCGCAGTTCGCCAAGGTCTGGCGTCATTAGACAGCTTTAGCCGCGAGCTGCATGAAAACCGTCACCTGGACTGGGAGCGTCTGCCCTTGTCGCTTGAAGTGGCGTGTCTGCGGGTCATTCAGATGCTTGAAGCAGAGCTGGCCAGCCATCAAGTCCGGATTGCGCTGGATTTTAGCGCCTGGACCTTTATTGAATACGTGCCTTTTTATCTCGAAAATCTGCTTTATCATCTGCTGTATGAGAGTCTGCTGCACCTGCCCCCAGGTTACTCCCATCCGCTTAGCCTGTACACAAGGTTTGATGAGAATACCCGGCCGCTGCTGTGTTTGAATGCGCCAGAGCTGGATCTAAGCCCCCTTTTTAAGGGCTCTGATCCAGCCCTGACTCCCCTCTTTGCCCTGATCAAAGACTGGGGAGGTCAAGTAGAGTGCTATTTTACTCCGCTGACGGGAAGTCAATGTGAGCTTCAACTCTAAGCGCGTTTTGTCGCTTTAGCGAAGCAAAAGGCTGAATCAGGCCTGGGGCCTGTGCTATAACGGAGAAATCCCGTTGCGACCACTCGCAGACAACAGAAAGCAGAAAAGCAGATGCGTTTCTCTCAGAGCTGGGGTTTGATTTGGTTATTAGCAGACAGGCAACGATGATTAAGCTGCCAGATGAGCTTTTTAGAGCTGCTTTTGCCCATTCAGCTGCCTGTAAACTCATTTATACGCCAGACCGCAAGCTGGTCTACATGAGTCCAGGTCTGTATCGCCTGCTCAGCTATCTGCCTGAAACACTTGATCAGACACAATTCAGCAGCTTGTGTCATCCAGCTGATCTTAAGCATGAACATCGTCAGTTCAGTGCCGTGCTGGCGGGTCAAACAGCTGTCCCAATTGAAAAGCGACTTAAAAACAGCCAGGGAGAATGGATCTGGGTTCAGCAGCAGCTCACCGCGATCTCATTGTCGGGACAAACTGAAGGTATTCAATGTCTGATTGCAGATATCCAGGACATCCGCTCCCGCAAACAGGTCGAAGCCGCCCATGAGGCTGAGCGCGCCCGTTTACTGATGGTCGAGGCCATCGCCCAGCTTGGCAGCTGGCAAATTAATGCCGAAACCGGACAGTTCTGGCTATCAGATAGCTGTTATCGCTTACTGGGCTACCAAGCAGGTGAGATTGAGCCGGGCGATCTCTTGAGTTTATCGTTTGTTCATCCTGAAGACCAAAACCAGATGCGCCAAAGCCTGAACGGGCTATCTGGCCGCAGAGAGCCCGCTGACAGCAGCATGGACTGGCTTGATGCCCAAGGTGAGATGAGCCTCGACTTCAGGCTCCTGAGGCCTAACGGTGAAATACGCTATGTGACAAGCAAAATCCACCCCATTTATAGCGAGCAAGGCCAGCTGTTGACAATCAGTGGGTTTTTGCTGGATGTCACCGCCTTTTCACTCAAAGAGCAGTTGCTTCAGGACGCTCATCAGCTGCTGCAGCGTCAGCATCAGCATCTGCGTGAATTAGGCCAGCGTTTGCTGACCAGCCTGAAGCAGCCGCTTAGTCTAACAGCACCTGTCGTTGAGTCTTTGTCTGCTGAAGACAGCTAAGCAGGCTGTCACGGAGAGCTCTAGCATCGGTACCTTGACCAGGATCAAGTCCCAGCTTGCCCTGGGCCCTCTTGTTTGAACACTCAACGGCATAAGCTGGATTTAGACATCCACTTCCAAGGAGTTAATCAGATGAAACATCGTGAAGCCGTCAGTAAAATTATGAGCCAGGATCTCAGAACCGTCAGCCCAATCCAGAATCTCTCAGAAGTTCGTCAATTGATGGAGGACTACGGCATTCGTCATGTCCCGGTTTTAGACGGCCAGCATTTAGTTGGGATTTTGAGTCGGACCGACATTATGCGAGCGTCCTGGGGGGTGACCCGGCAAGAAGAGCGGGATAATCGCGAGATGCTTCAGGCAATTTTAGTTTCAGAGGCCATGAGCCCTAAACCGGTTGCGGTTGCACCGCATACAACGATTCGCGAAGCCGCAGAAGCGTTGGCTGAACTGGATTTATCGGCCTTACCGGTTGTTCAGGATGATGAATTAGTCGGAATTGTCACCACTACAGATTTGATTCGCTATTTGCTTGAACAGTATTAGTCCCTGATTAATTAATCCCTGACTAAATCACAAGATGAGGGGTTCTGGCGCGATTCAGAATCCCTATTTGAAAACTGAACAAAGCAGCGGATCGGTCTCAAGCAGCGTGAGTAACTGATCTTGAACACCTGGTTCGTCAAGCAGAGTATAAAAATTAGCTTTGATCGAAGGAGCGATCAGCAAAGCCTGCTGCCAGTCCTGCCGCAAGGGCTGAAGCTCACGCAGCTGGCTTAAGACGCCCGCTGACTCTAAGGTACCTTGAATGGTTTGATGATGCTGACGCTGAATTAAGCTGACCCAATAACTGGCCAGACCAACTTGTAGGCCATGAGCCAGCGGCCGTTCAGCCTGACGATCCAGAGCATGTGAAATTAGATGTTCACTGCCACTGCCGGGCCGACTGGATCCGGCAATCGCCATTGCAATCCCGCTCATCATCAGCCCTTGAGCGAGTGTGTTTAAGCTGGCAGCTGGGGATTTATCCGGTAAATGAATAAAATTATCTACCGCCATCTGGGCCATGGAAACCGCAAAATCATCCACATAGACTCCACGGCGATGAAAAGCCAGTTTCCAGTCTGCAATTGCGGTTAGATTAGACATTAAATCGCCGACACCCGCATAAAACAATTGAGGCGGGGCTTTGGCAATCAGCTCGGGGTCGAGCATAATTCCCTGAGATCGGAAGAGCGTCGTGTAGGGAAAGAGT
>CAJYHH010000672.1 GCA_913773825.1 Candidatus Sericytochromatia bacterium
CGAAAATACTTTTATGCAGGTTTTTGGTCTGACAAAAGTGCCGGTGTTGTTTTTTTTACAGCCCCGCGTCGTTGAGTTGAGTGACACAAACTGCGTGATTAAAATTCCGCTGACCTGGCGCAGCAAAAATCACCTGAACTGCATGTACTTTGGGGCTTTAGCTGCAGGCGCTGATTGTGCCGGTGGTTTTATGGCGATGAAAATCGCCTATGATCAAAAGCTTCCGGTCAATATTCTCTTTAAAGACTTTCACGCTGACTTTATGCGTCGCGCTGAAGGCGACGTTTATTTTGTCTGTGAAGACGGCGAGGCTGTGCGCCAGATGATGCAAACAGCTGCTGACAGTGGCGAACGTCAAAATCTGCCGGTGGTTGTCATGGCCTATGTGCCAAGCGATAAACCCCAAGAGCCTGTTGCTAAATTTACTTTAACTCTGAGTGCCAAACGTCGAGGTGAGCGCCGCTAATGGCTGAACTTCAGCATTCTCTTCATCGCTGTGCCCAAGCCCGTCAGTATCTCAAGTCCGCTAAAGCCATGAAGGGCAGTCGTGCCCTGGTCATTAAGGCCCTGGATCTCTATGAGCAAGTGTTGGCTGAACACGGCCAGGAGTTGCCTGAACCCTATTTTGGTCTGGGATATATCGCCTATGCCGGTGGTCGGCCCGATTTAGCCGTCCCTTTTTTGCAAACAGGTCTACAATTAGCGCCCAATCATGAAAAGATGCGTGCGCTCTTACAACGTGCGCAGCGCGCAGCGCAAAAACTCGCTGAGCAGCAAGCTGCAGAAGCCGCCGCTAAACCCGCTGAATCTGCCCAGGATGCAGTCAAACCCGATGCTCCAACTAATGAATTGGTTTCAGATCTCGGCCCAGAGCAATCTGATAAAATCAGCAAAGGTCGCGAAGTTGAGATGCTGCAGCGGGCGCTGCAAAAACTCGGTCACCCTGTTTTGCTTACAAGTTTATTTGACCGGGCGACCTATACGGCTGTGCGCTCGGTTCAGAGCCTGTATAAATTGCCGGTTACAGGGGTTGTGGATCACGCAACTCGTGATAAACTCAATCCGGTTGTAAAAGTCGTGTTGGCTGAAGAAGCTGCTTTAGACCGTTTGCTGAATATTACCCGTCAGTTTGCGGATGACTTAGGCCGTGAACTCAATGAGTTTCAGCGCCTGATGTGCGCAGAGCTCTCTGAACTCTTGCTGGTGATTTTACAGGAATACCCAACAGACGTTGAAGAGCCGGTTACAGTTGCTGATCCGCCTTTTCCACCCCGTGAACCCCTGAGTTCACGTCTGGGCAATATGGGCCAGATGGGGATTGTGAGCAAAGGCGAAGAAGTTCGCCGCGTTCAGCAAGTGCTGAGTCAATTGGGCTACCCCGTTAAGGTCAACGAGCAGTTTGATATGCAGACTTTTTCTGAAGTCAGCCGCTTTCAGCTGGAGCATAAACTGCCGATTTCAGGCATTGTCGAAGGCGCCACTCAAGCGCGGATTAACGATATGCTGCAGCCCATTTTTTATGAAGAAGCCGCTCGCGAAGCTTTACTAAAAGAAGCGCGAACTTTACAAATTGAGCTGGCTTTAGAAAAATGGCCCACCGTTGAAAAGCGCCGTGAAGCCTTATGCAATGTGCTGATCGAGATGATTAAAAGCGGTAGGCTGCCGGATATTCCGCCTGAGATTGCTCCCTTTTTCCAGCTACATGCTGAATTGGGTCCGGCTAATCGGCCGGGTAAAATCAGCCAGGGCCGAGAAGTCAGGCTTTTACAACAGGCTTTACGCAAATTAGGCTATACCAAAATTGAGGTCAACGGCAATTACGACAATGAGACTTACTCAGCTGTGCGCAATATGCAGATCTCTAAAAAGCTGCCAATGACTGGCATGGTTGACGCAAAGACCCGTGATGAACTCAACGAGCTGATTTTCCACGTTTTGACGCGTAGCGAAGGCTAAAGTCAAATGTTGTTTGCGAATGCTGATTGATCAACATTGGCTCTAAAAGCGCCGCATCAGTAAATCATTGGCCTGACGATGCCCCTGGGCTGCTGCTTGCTGCAACAGCCGCTCTGCTTCGTTGCGATTAACCACAACTCCTGTGCCTTCT
>CAJYHH010000673.1 GCA_913773825.1 Candidatus Sericytochromatia bacterium
ATTGCCAAAAGTGCAATTGGCGTTGGCCTCTCTGCCAGCATTACGGCTTCTTCCAGCACAGGCTTAGTCAGTGCTGGTGCCAGCATGGTTGCCAAAAGTTCTGCTCTGGTAGCCAAACACACGCCTACACTTGCGACTTTTGCAAATGCCACCATGCGTGCGCCGGTCATTGGCCGGGTGTTTTGTCCGAATGTGGCCAAAATCATGACTGATAAAGTGCTGCCTGCTGCCAATGCAGTGGGTGCTGGTCTGGCGATTTTAGATAACAGCAATCGCTTTTACAAAGCTCATCAGGCAAATAATAAAACTGGGCAGATTGTCGCTGGTGCACAGATTGCTCTCAATGGCGGCAGCGCGGTTCTGGGCTATTTACCCGGCAGCAAAGCCCAATGGGTCTCGGCAGGACTGGGTCTGGCTGGTTTAGGTCTGGAAATGGCTCATCAGTTTACGGGTTTAGGCAAATAAGTCATCAAGCTGACGGTTACAGCTTACGGTTCAGGTAATCGCTGTAGTCGCGACGCTTGGGCTCATAGTCAGAGTCAAACAGCGGTGATGAGATTAAAAAGTCAGCCGTAGCCAGATTGCAGGCCATCGGAATATTATAGACCGTGCTCAGGCGCAGCAAGGCTTTAACGTCCACATCATGAGGCTGGGGCTCCATAGGCTCCCAAAGAAAAATCAGCAGGTCAATTTTGTTGTCAGCAATTAAAGCGCCCATTTGCTGATCGCCGCCCAAAGGACCAGATTTTAAAGCTGTAATATGGGCTGATTCTCCTAAAGCTTCACGGATCAGGCGCCCTGTGCTGCCTGTGCAGATGAGTTCATGTTCAATTAACTGTTTTTGATTAAAAACAGCCCATTCAACTAAATCTTTTTTACGGGTGTCGTGAGCCACTAATGAAATCCGTTTAGACATCTTGATTCTCCTGATTGCGTAAAGCTTAAAGCTTATTGTTATGTTTACATGATGCCAAAAAAAGCCCGATCTAAAAGAGATGTCATTGATTAAAATATTGGCAAAAGAAAACCGGCCACTCGGAAACCGAGGGCCGGAGAGATAAGACAGATAATTTTTACTGTTGAGCTTTGACGCGGATATCGTCGAGCACAGGGCCAACGCTGCCCTCTGTCAGGCTCTTAAAGCGCAATTGGATCTGGCTGCCAGTCGTCAGAGCCGCGGGAATCACGACCTGCTGAGACGTCCAGCCCATATTGGTTGCACTTTTGCCGGTGGTATCAAAACTGAAATTACCGAGCGCATGCTCACCCCAGCTAACTTTAACAGTCTTGATGCCAGGATCACTTTGGATATTGCCAGCAAGTTTAAAGCTTAACACATAGGCCTGGCCAGCAGTGACTTTAAGCGTCTGGTAGATTTCTCCGGGAGCATCAGGATTGAGATCCAGCGACTGCTCACCGACTGCGGCCTGCCAGATTGAGCTGGGATCTAATTCAGCTTTATTGGGGCTTACCAGCACCCAGCAGGGTAATGTGGGTGAAAAATCCCAAACCGCTCCAATAATAGGATTTTCAAAATCCCCGTTGGCGACCAGATTATCGGCACTGACTACACAGACTGGATCGGGTGTGGCGGTGGGTTCGGGAGTGGGAGTTGGTGTCGGTGTAGGAGTTGGTTCAGGTGTGGGTGTTGCTGTCGGAGTAGGGGTTGGGGTTGGTGTAGGAGTCGGGGTGATAGTGGGTTTGGGGGTCGGCTTGGGATAAGGTTTGCCAGGAATTTGGCCATAGCCACCGCGATTGATAATTGTAATACGCGTGTAGTTAATCACTTGGGGTTGGGTCTGGTGCCAGCCAGGATAAGGCTGAGGGGGATGCATAACCGGTGGCGGCAGGGGCTGGCGTGGCTGTTTAAAGAAGTTGCTATAACGTTGGCGCAGTTGCTGCATCCGAGGTTTTTGCTGAGCCACAGGCAGATTTAAACAGGCTTCTAAATCCGCTGCAAACGTATCAAGATTAGTATTCTGATTACTTTGGTAACCATAATTGCCCTGACGGCGCAGCATGTCGAGCTTTTGCTTCCAGACATCCTGCTCTTGGCTGGCCTGATCATGCTGAGCGTTCCAGTCTTGATCATCTAACGAGAGCCAGGCCTCCACTGCGGCAATTACTTCGGTTTCATTACTTTCGTAACGGCTGCGAACTTGCTTGCTGCTGGAGTCAATTGTTTCGACTAACTGCGGTTTATCTTGGCAGTAATTTTCAAGATTGCGGCGGCGCACGGATTCGGGCTGGCTGCTCTGAGCTCTGACATAGCTGACCAGATCGGTGTTGGCGCTGGCTTCGGCCACTTCGATTTGTTCATCAGCTGACATATCTAAAAAATTGGCCAGAGCCGCTTTGATACTGGTTTGGGTGGCAGGGTCAAGATTAGAGAGCACCTGCTTAAGGCCAGTGGCCTCTGGGAGCAGGGTTCCGCAGCCGCTGAGCAGCATCCCTGAGGCAGTCAGCAGACTCAGGCCAAGCCGTTTATTGAAAGCAATTGTCATTCAGGAAACCTCTTCTGGGAGATGATGTGACACTTCATTCTGATTATAGCCAAGCCTTTTTGAAGCCTTGACGGAATTATTGAACAATTATTGAATTTAAAATTAACTTGAACGGTTTACGTCAGGGCTCAAAAAGCGCTAACACTCCCATGCTGTTTGACTGAGACTATTTAGGTTAAAGATGATGCAAAAGAGACAGGAGGGTTTGCTCACAAGACAATTCATCTCAAAAAAGCTTTCATCTTGTCAAGAGGATGCTGTTTTTAGCTTGATTTATAAGGGTATCGCTTTGATTTTAAGAGACAAACTTAATGTCAGATACTTTCAATCTCTTGGCTGATCAGCTAATTGTCTGATCAGCACCACAGGCGCCCTTTAAACCGCTTTTGGCTCTTTGTTTTCGGCTTGTGCCGTGGTATCTTGATCCTCCATGAAGAACTCCCCTTGGCACCATCTGATCTTCTTTCTGGTCTTAATCTGTCTGGCGGGTTGCCGCCCTTCAGGTTCACAGGCTGCCGGTAGCGAAACCGTTAAACGCACCACTGATCCCGTTACTATTTCGTTTTGGCATACCCATAACGAAGAAGAAGCTGAAACCCTCAAAAATCTGCTGGGTGAATTCCAGAAGGAATACCCTTATATCACTGTTCAATTACAGCAGGTTCCGTTTTCAGACGCCCTCAATAAATACAAAACCGTTGCTCAAGCTGGCAATGCGCCAGATGTATTCCGTGCTGACATCGGCTGGACCACTGACTTAGCAGATGTTGGCTATCTGATGTCTTTAGACGCCTTTATGACCCCAGAGCTTAAAAACGACTTTTTAAAGTCCTCTTTAGCTTATAGCGAATACAAAGGGCATATCTGGGGGGTCCCTCAGGTAACAGACTGTCTGGCAATGTTTTACAACAAAAAGATGGTGCCGACACCACCTGAGACTTTAGATCAGTTAATTAGCATGGGTCAGGCCCTGACTAAAGACGGCAAATATGGCTTTTTCTATCGCGGTGATCCTTACTGGTTTACGCCTTTTGTCTGGGCCTTTGGCGGTGACTTAATTGACGCCAAGACACTTGAACCCAAAATTGACGAAAAGCCTGCTGTTGACGCTCTGCAGTTTTTAATCGACCTGCGCGAAAAGTATAAAATTGTGCCGCCTTCGGTCGACTTTGCCAATGACTATGAAAACATGATGATTGGCTTTAAAAATGGTCAGTACGGCATGATTATCAATGGTCCCTGGTCAACCGCTGATGTACTCGGTGGCCCTGAATTTAAAAATCCGAATAATTTCGGGATTGCCCGCATTCCGCGTGGTCCGGCAGGTTGGGGCTCACCCGTTGGTGGACATAACTATGTTATTTCTGCCAATACTAAAAAGCTGTTTGCTTCCTGGGATCTGGTGAACTATCTGTCACGTCCTGAAAATCAAGCTCGCTTTGCGCTTCAAAACAATCTGCTGCCAACCCGCCAGTCA
The DNA here is from genome assembly GCA_913773825.1 of Candidatus Sericytochromatia bacterium. Taxonomy (GTDB): domain Bacteria; phylum Cyanobacteriota; class Sericytochromatia; order UBA7694; family UBA7694; genus CAJYHH01. The sequence goes on from CAJYHH010000673.1 coordinate 3,982, forward strand.
ACTTACGAGCGCCCTGAAGTGAAGTCTAATCAGATTATTCAGTCGTTTAAATACGTGCTGGATGCGGCTAATACCCGACCGGTGATTCCCCAGGCGGGGGCCCTGTTTATCGATCTCAAACCCGCTTACCAGGGTGCCCTGCTAAAAGAAAAACCGCCTGCTGAAGCATTGAAACAGGTCGATACAGCCTGGCAGACCCTGCTTAAGGAAGAAT
>CAJYHH010000674.1 GCA_913773825.1 Candidatus Sericytochromatia bacterium
GCCACAGGCCAGCTGCGCAGCCAAAATCCCGCCAAACCCCAGAACTACAAAACCCGCAATCTGGCCCGGCTTGAAATTCAACAGCTCAGCCAGACCCTGAAACAGCTTGATTTATATTCTCTTTCGCTTAAGCAAACCAAAATCCCCGCTGATGCCCCCCAGACCCGTGAGTGCCGCCAGATTGAAAAAATTGACCTTGACGTAAATGGTTCAAAAAAGGCGATTGAAGGCAAAAGAAGTCGCCAGATTCAGACATCTAAAGATTATCTGTCACGCATTGAGCAATTAAAAGCCAAGCTAAAGGAACTTTCCCTGCGTTAGGTCCGTCTATAGAAAAAATCACACAAAAAATGTCGCTTTAAAACTCAGGTGTTCTTCACCAAATCATCACCTGAAAAAATCAAACAAGCGGCTGAAAGGACGGGGCCCGATGAAAATCGAATTTTTACTGCTGATTGCGTTACTGGTAGCGTTTTACGCCCCGGCCTTTAATAGCTGAAAAGCGCAAAACACTCAGACACACCTGAACCCGCTGAAACAATCAGCGGGTTCATTGTTTTTGAAAGCTTTTAGACATTAGACTCTTTTAGACATTAGACAAAAGCTTAATTGTTCTGGCTGACAAATCAAGTTCAGACACCCGCCAGCTTACACAATCGCTCAAGGCTGACTTGATAATCAGCGGGTTCATCAATCGACTGACGCAAAAAATCCCGAATCTGGGGCCAGGCCTGAATTGCCGCATCTACTTCTTTTGAACTGCCGCGCACATAGGCCCCAATCTGAATCATATCTTCTGCTTCTTTATAGATCGCCAGCATCTCACGCATCCAGGTAGCAGCGCGCTTATGACGTGGGTCCATTAATTCACTGGCCAGACGGCTGATGCTGGGCAAAACATCTACAGCCGGGTAATGATTACGCGCGGCTAAATCACGCGATAAAACAATATGGCCATCTAAAATCCCGCGCACCGTATCAGCAACGGGTTCGTCCATGTCGCCACCTTCAACTAACACCGTATACAGCGCGGTAATACTGCCTTTGTCAGAGGTACCAGAGCGCTCTAATAAACGTGGCAATAGCGCATACATAGAAGGCGGATAACCCCTGGTAGCAGGGGGTTCTCCAATCGCTAAGCCAATTTCGCGCCGGGCCATCGCAAAACGCGTTACCGAATCCAGCATCAGCAAGACATCTAAGCCCTGATCGCGGAAGTATTCCGCAACTGAAGTGGCCGCATAAGCCCCTTTAATTCTTAACAGCGCAGGTTGATCAGAGGTCACAGCCACAATCACCGAACGGCGCATGCCTTCTGGGCCTAAGTCTTTTTCAATAAACTCGCGCACTTCACGCCCGCGCTCACCGATTAAGGCAATCACATTGACATCAGCCTGGGCATTTCGCGCCATCATGCCCAGCACCGTACTTTTGCCAACACCAGAGCCAGCAAAAATCCCAACGCGCTGCCCGCGACCGCAGGTCAGCAGCATATCCACAGAACGTACGCCAAGCTCCATCACTTCTTTGATGCGCCGGCGCGTCAACGGTGAAGGCGGATCGCGATCTAAGGGGTAGCGATGAGCCGTAATCGGCGTGGGTAAACCATCAAGCGGCAAACCAAAAGGATCTAAGACGCGTCCTAGTAATTCTTCACCCACCGGAAACAGCTGAGGCTGGCCTGTTGCCACAACCGGTGTGCCGGCTCTGACGCCAACCATTTCGTCTAAGGGCATTAATAAAACGCTATGGCCACGAAAGCCCACGACTTCAGCTCGACAAACATGATCACCACAGAGCAGGGTACAGAGTTCGCCTAGCTGAACAGCTGGCCCGTCAGCTTCAATCACATGTCCAACGACCTGTTTGACCTGGCCACGATTGACAAGCGTATCTGTCTGCTCAAGCACCTGAAAATACGTCTTAAGTGAGATTTCTGTGGGTTCAGAAGGCTTCATGTCTTGCAGTTTAGCAGAAGGTCTGAGGAATATGAGAAGGGCAGGTAACAGCGAGGCTGTTGGTTGAGTGGCGACCGTTGTCGCCGGTGAGTGCAGGAGAGCTGCGGTTGAGATGGGACACAAGACAAAGATTAAAAATTAACCAGACCCGACAAACAGCCACCAAGCGCCGCTCAACAGCAGGCCGAGCCCGCGCTAAGCTCTTCCTATGCTATCCTGTGAACAATCCTACTTTCGGAGTCTTCTTATGCAGCTGGCAAAAGTAATTGGTAACTTAGTGGCAACCCACAAAGTCGACAGCCTCAAAGGCGTTAAACTAATGCTGGTGCAAAAAGTCGATGAAGCAGGCAGCGCTTTAGGCGAAGCTTTTGTCGCCATTGATGCCACCGGTCAAGCTGGTGAAGGTGAATTAGTCCTGCTTGAAAGTGGCCGTGAAGCCGCGGTTGCTGTGCCTGACTGGTATAACCCAGCAGATCAAGCCATCATCGCCATTGTTGATGATGTCTACACCATTCAGGAAACTGTCAAAGAAGCTTCTGACAAAAAGCAAAGCAGCAAAAAAGCCGCTAAAGCTTAATTGTCAGACAAACTGTCACGCGGAGTGCTGATTGAGGACTTGCTTTACTCAGCGCGAGAGCCTTGTTCAGATTCAAGCGACTGTGGGTAAAGCTCACACCAGGACACGGGCTCAAGTTCAAACTGAGCCAGAGATTCAGCAACCTGACGCAGCTCTTCGGGTAAATCCGTAAAGGTTACCATGCCGTCTGCGTCGATAAAAATCTCAATACTGTTGGTGCTGGATTCCGGTTCCGGTACTGCCGCTGACATAATATTCCGCCTTAAACGTGCGATCATCTACCGTGCCGAGGGCTTCTTCAAGAAAACGGGTCAGCTCAGTACAACCTGGCCCCTGAACGCCTTTGACTTCAATCTGGACTTTGCCTTCTGGTGAAATGACAATTTCGAGTTCCTGGCTCAAAGTAAAGTCCCCCTTACAAACAATCATTAAGCACTAAAAATATACGACAAGTTAAGCATATCTTTTGGATCACATTCAAGCAGGAGCACCCAGCAGCACTTAACCACAATCGGGAATTTGAAAAGCTCATGTTATGATATTTTAGACAATCTGCATGTGTAAGCGTATAGCAAGAGGTTAGTGGTGGATAAACAAGCTTGTGCCTTACTTTTAGTCTTTGGAAGTCTGTGTTTGAATGCTGGCTGTAGTAACGTCAATCTGAATTATGGCCTGGCAAATAGCCAGCCCCTGTCTCAATCAGCAGGTAATAACTCAGGCAGCAGCCCAACAAGTAATCTGACTGGCTTAAATATTCTCGGTCGGATTCAGGCTGATCTCGACAATTTTAAAAATCTGCGGCTACGCCTGACGCTGAATAATACTCAGGACGCCAGCCTGAATCGCAGTCAGGAAATCAGTGTTGAAGCCTTTATGGCCAATCCAACGCTTAACTGGCTCAATCTGAAACCCGGCCAGGCTGAACTGAAAGTTGAGCTTTTAGGCAGCGATAATCAGGTTCTTTCACAACTCCAGACCCCCATTAGCCTGCTTACGAGCACCAGCCAGTCCTTTAGCTTTGACCTCAATGGTGGCGGCGCGCCCAGATTAAGTCTGAGCAGCAATCCTAATGGATCTACAGGCAGCGGCTCAGGCTCAAGCGATTCAGGTCATACATCCTCTGCAAATGGCTCAGAAAACGGCAATAACGCTCCGCCTAATTCCAGCGCATCAGCCAACCCCTCAAACAACGCTTCATCCAGCGGTTCAGGCAGCAATCAAGCCGAAACCGATTTAAAGCTCCGCACGGTTTCACGCACCGACAGCACCGCCACCCTGCTCTGGGAAGCACCAGCAGGCCAAACGGTAACAGGCTCCCAAATTTTAATTGACGGCAAAGTCGTGGTTGCCAATCACCCGGTTGCCAACTATACCTTTAGCAATCTCAATCGCGATCTCGCTTATAACATCGAGATCATTCCGATCCTGGCTAATGGCAGCACTTTGCCACCTGATCGCCAGACTGTCGCAAAAGCTGAAGTCAGCTCTGGCGGCGGGGGAGGCGGTGGTGGAGGCGGCGGGGGCGGTACGGTTACCCCACCTGTTAATACGCCCCCTGTGATTGTCAGCCTCACTCCAAGCAGCAGCACTTTATCTGGCCTGGGTTACCCAACCCGGATTTTAGCAACTGTCACAGATGATCAGACGCTTCCCGACAGTGCTTATAGCTGGTCTTGCCAGAACTGCGGCGACGCCAGTTTTAATCGCACAGATTCAGGCCAGGTGATCTGGACGGCTCCCAGCACCCAGGCCACCGCTCAAGAAAACTACATTCTGACACTGACCGTTAACGATGGCGTTAATCCGCCTGTTAGCAGCACGACCACGATTACGGTTCATCACCAGCTCGCTACCGTAAATGTCACTGGAGAATATCGATGATGAACAAATTGACTAAACCCACGGCTTTATTTGTCTTATCAGCTGGTTTACTCGCTTGCCAGACCCAAACACCGCTTAATCAGGCGCCAGCCCAAAGCTCAGCCGCTACTCAAACTCGTTTAAGTCCCAATGGTGAGTTAAGCGTCAAACCTGATGCTTCAGGCCGTCCCCAGCTCAGCTTAACGGTCCATTACCCCCATCAAAATAATCAGCTTGAGAAAGCTGACTTTCGCACTCAAGCCCTTAACTGCTCAGCTTTTACCCGTTATCAGGTGATGATTCAAGGCATTGGCATGCAGACTCTTTACCCTGCCACAGCGGATGCTCAGCAAAACCACACGATTGCGACAACAGGCTGCACGCTGACCACCAGTATTCAAAATGTTCCGTTTGGCGAAAACCGCCTAGCCTTTATCACAGCTTACAACGGCAATACCGCTGTACCTGGAAGCACACTGGCAGCGGTCTTTAACGTTAGTCAGAACCCAACCAGCGTCCAGCTCAGCTATCGTTCTACCCCCAGTGCCCTGGTTGCCCAGCAATTGCTGACAGCGGCCGCAACAGATCCGACTCAACGCGTGATGTTAGCCCAACTGAATACTCTAGGCTTACAGACTTTCATTGACGGTTTAACGGGCGCCAGCGGCAACTTCCCCAATTTTAGTTATGCAACGCTTCACCCCTCGTTAATTAATATCAGCGCACTTACAACAGCCCTGATGACTGCCCAAGGAAATGTCGCAACGCTGAATCCTGCTGATCCGGCGTTTGTTCAGAGCGGTGGCAGTGTCAGCGGCAGTATTGCTGGATTAACGGGTAGTGATAAAGTTAATTTGCAGCTTAGCGACCCCGCCACAGGCCAGATTATCGGCCAAAGTAATGCGGGTTTTCAGTTTCAGCATGTTCCGCCCGGCAGCTGGAATCTGCTCATTACGCCTCCTGCTGGTTACAGGGTCATGAATCCACCTGCTGCGATTAACGTTACCAATCAGGGCACTCTAGATCTGGGTCAAATCAACCTGGGCCCGGCTCAACCGGTCGTGACCAGTCTGAACAGCAATAATACGGTGCCGGGTGCTAACCTGACCATTTATGGCAGTGATTTTTATCCTGATCCAGCCGCTTATTCAATTGTGATTGGCGGCGTGACGGTTCCGACAGCGAATATTACGGTGGTGAGCAGCACCCAGATTCAAGTTACGGTACCTGCAAATGTCCCGGTTGGAGCCACAACGGTCTCGGTCAGTGCAGGTGGTCAAACAGCGGTTCATTTACCTGCTGTAACGGTCTTTAGTGTGCCGACCTGGTCAGGTTGGGGAACACTCGGCAGCAATACCGAAAATGTTTTGTCAGTAACCGCACATGTTTCAAATCCAGCCCGCGTCTTTTATGGTTCACAGCCAGGAGCGCCTTCTTTAGGAGGGATCTGGCGCTGCGACAATTCAAGCTGTGTCCAAAAAGCCAATGCCGCAACAGCAGGAGCCGTTCAGGCTCTGGCGATCGACCCAAGCAATACCCAGATTGTCTACGCCGGCTCAAGCACATTAGGCGTGCTTAAATCCACAGATGGCGGTGAAACCTGGGCCGCCAGCAATACCAATCTGACGTCTCTAAACGTCCGCACCTTGCTTGTAGACCCACAACGTCCCGAGCATATCTATGCAGGGACAGCTACTGGCGGCGTCTTTTACAGCGTTAATTCTGGCAGCACCTGGACAGCCGTCAATACCGGTCTGCAGTCAGTCAACATCGGGGCCCTGTCTCTTTATCAGCCTGTTAGCGGCAATCCGATTCTCTATGCCGGAACGTCTGGTGCTGGAGTTGCCAGATCAACAGGCGGAAACCCTGCACAAGTCAGTTGGGAAAGCATCAACAACGGTTTACCCAGTTTGGGCAGCATTGTGTTTTTATCCCAGGTGGATGTCACCGTGCTTGAACCTCTGCCAAATGATCCCAACAAACAACTTGGGGCAGGTACCGGCGGATGTACGCTTGTTTGCCAACTTTTTGTCCCCGGTACACCTGCTGGGGGTTATTTATCAGGTATCTGGCAGCGCACCGATCCAGCCAACTGGCTGCAAATCGGTCATAACGGCATCAACGAGTATGATCCACAAGCAGCCAGCCCCAATGTCTCAACAGGCCTTAGCAATATGAACGTACGTGATTTAGTCTTTGATGCTGTTGCCCATTCCCGCGCCTATGCCGCCACCGATGCAGGCGTTTTTAAATCAGAAAACGAAGGAGCTTTGTGGGCAGCCATGAACACAGGCCTGCCTGCTAACCTGAGGATTAACGCCATTGCTTCTCATCCCCTCAAACTCTATATTGGCACCGCTCAAGGGCTTTATCAGGCCAACTAATGAAACTTAACTATCAAGGCCAAACCGCGCTGGTAACAGGTGCCAGTGCGGGGATTGGACGCGCCATTGCGATTGAACTGGCGAATAGAGGGGTAGGCCAATTAATTTTAGTTGCTCGTCGGCGTGAGCGTTTAGAAGAACTGGCCGATCAGCTCAAACAGCTTTATCCCCATTTAGAGGTTCTGGTCAGAGCCTGTGATTTA
>CAJYHH010000675.1 GCA_913773825.1 Candidatus Sericytochromatia bacterium
GTCTATTACATCACCTATGAACAGCAGTCTGGTGGCTTAAAAAGCCGCCGCAGCATGTGGTGGATCATTGCCTTTGCGCTGGTTTTAGACGGTTTAGGCTGCTGCCTGCTGCTGTTTAAGCTGCCGCAGGTGCCTGATAGCGGCGGTTTGTTTATGTATTTAATCCCTTATGCAATGTTTGTGACCGTGCTGCCTTATTATCTTTCAACTCTGTTCTTCTGCGGCTATGACGCTCCAGGCTCTTATCCGATTAAGAACATGAGCAAAAAGGCCTAAAAGAGGAAAACCATGGCTTATTATCTGATTTCAGCTGGCGGAACCGGTGCCAAATGTGTTAACGCCTTTGTGCACTTAGTCGCTGCTGGCCTGATGCCCACTGACGACGCAATCCAAGTCTATTTTGTCGATGCTGACGTCACCAACGGCAATCGCAACGTCACGCTTAACGCGATTAAGTATTACCAGGAAGCTTACTCTAGCCTGCATCAGCTGGGTGCCGACCTAGGCGCAGATTGCCCTTTGTTTCGCAATAAAATCGAATATGGCTTTGACGATCCCAAACATAACTGGAATCCACTGCCGAATAATAACTATACCCTCGATAAAATCCTGCAGGTCGGCACTTTACCACAGGGCTACCAGAGTTTATTCAGAGTGCTCTACCCCCAAGAAAAACGCGAAGCGACTTTTCAAAACGGCTTTTTAGGCTGGCCCTCAGTGGGCAGCGCGATTATCAGCTCTGCTTATGACCAACTGGCCCATTTAACCAACGCGATTGCCGCTGACCCCCAGGCTAAAGTGTTGCTGATGGGCTCGATTTTTGGTGGCACCGGGGCTGCCAGTATTCCGACTCTGGCTAAACTATTGGCACAGTCATTTGAAAATAAAACGGGTGCCAGCCCGGATCGCCAGTCTCGTTCTTTGGGGCTGGTGTTAATGCTGCCTTACTTTATGTTTGACAAAGGTCAGGCGGGAGATAATCCCAATATTGAACCGCTTAACTTTGCGCTTAAAACCCAGATTGCGCTGCAATATTATTACAGCCACGGTCTGCACGAAATCTGTAATCGGATTTATCTCATGGGTGACAGCCACTTAAACAAAGTGGCAGAAAACA
>CAJYHH010000676.1 GCA_913773825.1 Candidatus Sericytochromatia bacterium
GAAGACATGATGGGTGATAGCATTGTCACCACAACCCTTTCTTCTGTACTCGACTGGGGCCGTAAAAACTCGCTTTGGCCTTTGCCTTTTGGTACTGCCTGCTGTGCAATTGAATATATGAGCTCCGTGTCGTCTGTCTTTGACGTTTCACGTTTTGGCGCTGAAGTTGTTAGATTTTCTCCTAGACAGGCCGACCTGCTGATTGTTGCCGGAACCGTTAATTATAAACAGGCTCCGATTCTTAAGCGCATCTATGACCAGATGCCTGAACCCAAATGGGTGATCTCAATGGGCGCTTGTGCCTGTTCGGGTGGATTTTATAATAACTACTGTACTGTGCAGGGCATTGATCAGATTATTCCGGTAGATGTCTATATCGCCGGTTGCCCACCACGTCCGGAAGCCTTGCTGGAAGCGTTAATGACGATTCAGAAGCGTCTGCGTGAGCCTGAAAACGTCACACATCATCCAATTGGGGATGCGATTGTAGCCAAACAGGCTCTCAGAGAACCGATTCATATTCAGTAGCAGATAGCAAGTGGCGAGTGGCCGGTGGCTCGGAAAAAGATTTTCCGGTTCACCGGTTTCCGTCATTTAAGTAACATGTGATCTGCTACTAGCCACTAGCCCTTGGAGACTTGCATGACCGTACTCAAACACTTCAACGCCATTCTTGACTGGCATCGCCAACAAAAATCACCTGTAAGCAAAAATTTGCGTCCAGGGCTGGCTCCAGAAAAGTTTCAGAACAAAGCCAAACATTTGCCGTTTACTTTGCCTTCCGAGCTGAAGTCTCTGTATTTTCTGCATGATGGCATCAAAGACAATGTACCTTTGTTTAACTCATTTACGTTTTTGACGTTTAATGACGCGATTGCTGAATATGAGTTGGCTTGTGAAATGGCCGAAGAATTTGAAGTGCCTGAGTCTCAAGACGGCAAAAAAGCGCCCAAACTTGAAGACTACTGGAAGTCCACATGGTTTCCGGTTTTTGGTTTTCAGGGCGACTATTATCTGATTGATACTGCCAAAGGTTCTCGCTCACCGGTTTATGGCCGCAGTGGCGAAGAAGCTGCTGTGGTCTGGTATGACAGTCTTGAAAAAATGTTACTGACCATTCGCACCTGTTTTGAAAAAGGTGCGTATTTTTATGATGACGACGAGATTCTTAGCGAAGATCATGAAAAAGCTAATTCCATTCGCGAGCAGATCAACAGTAAAGCTTTTAAGCTGGAAGTTCAGAGCCGCGAGCCTTCCAGACAGGAGTTAGACGAACAGCCTGATGGCACTAAACGCCTGACTTCGTGGTTTGAAGAAGAAGGCCATTATATCGAGCAGTTTTACGGTCCTGATCAGCGTAAAATTGGCCAGTCTGAATATTATCAGGGTGAGCTGATGCGCCGTGATGCATATGAATACCCCGCTCCTGGTGAAGTTGAGATTACTTCTGAAAACCTGATGGGGATGATGATGACCACCAAAACCCGTGGCAAGATTCAGCCTGATGGCAGCGTTGAAACCACTCATGTCCAAACCTTTATGCAGGGCCAGATGTTGTTTGAACAAGACCTTACCAAGCCGTTTGATGAGCTTGATTGGGGGGATGATGACGAAGATGAGGATGAGGACGAAGAGGCCTGATTTTCTCAGTCTTAATCCCTAACAAAAACGGATAAATAAACAATCAAGGCGGGACATTTAAGTCCCGCCTTGATTGTTTTTGTCGTTTATTTGGCCCTTAGAAAGAATGCATTTGCTGAGTTAAGACTTAGTAAGTGCGGCGCGCCGGTTTGATGCGGCTAAGGGTTTTAATCTGGGTCATCAGCTTAAGTGAAATACTGTTGTAATCCATCGACTTGGGTTTTTCCATAAAGCCCAGAGCACCCAGGCTCATAACTTCACGACGCTTTTCTTCAGCGGGTTCAGCCGAGGTAATGACCAGAATCGGGGTGGGCTGCTGGGACATAATCTGCTTAATGCAGTCAGGTGCGTTCTGTTTGGGCATACGATAGTCCATCAGCACAATATCTGGACGCAGATCAAAGGTTTTATTGACTGCTTCTTCACCGTTGCCAGCTGTGCCGACAATCTGAATGCTTTTGTCTTTTTCCAGCAGGGCTGTGATCATTTTTTGAATCACGGTTGAATCTTCTGCGATTAAGACCTTGGTCATAGTAGGTAGTTCCTCATCATATTCTGGCTGATCTCAGCTACTCAGCTCATATTAGAGGATATCGGCAATTTTAGAGGCGGTAAAGGGATCTGAAGCTGAAAATTGACTCAGCGACTAAGCAGGCAGACAATCTGATCGCCTTTGCTCTGGCGATTAAGTTGTTGGGCCCGATAGTGATAAAAGGGATTAAAACGCTCGCTGCGACTTGCACCCGCCAAGGCTAAACCCCGGCGGTAGCGTTCGCTACCCCAAAACTGCAGAGCTGTACTGTCATCCCAGATCTGATTGAGTTTTAAACCGTGTGTCTGGGCCAGACGTTGAAAATTTTCTCGGGCAAATAAATAGAGATGGCGTGGCGGATCCCACTGGACCCAGTCAGGGCCGTAATCCTGATAAGCCTGGCTATCGACTGTGGGGACGCGAATTAATAATCGTCCAGCTGGGGCTAATAAACGGGTCAGCTCTTTAAAAGCTGCATGAATATCGGGAAGATGCTCCAGGCTATGATGCAGCATAATAATATCCCATTGACCCTCTAGCTCTTGCAGCGAGAGTTTGCGCAGCCAGGGGCTGATATCCTGGTTTAAAAAGGGATCAATTCCTAAAGTCTGGTGATAACCCAATTCACGCAGACCATTTATGAGTTGGCCCTGACCGCAGCCAACATCTAAAATTCTTAAGCTGCGAGCGGGCTTAAGTCTGGCAAGTGCATTTAGCGCTTCATAGGGCTGAAGTTTGGCAAGTAAGCCATAACCTTGCAAAAGCTCACGATTCCGGCGTTGACGCATGGCAATGCGCCAGCCTTCAGCTTTCCCCTGCTGATAACTATAATAGCTTGCTGGATAATAAGAGCTTAAGTCAGCTGGGATCTGCTCGAGTTGCAAACAGCCGCAAACGCCACAGCAAAAATAGCTAAAGACTTCCCCTGTTGCAAACATGTTTTCAGGCGCCTGTAATTGCTGAAATTCACCCTGGCTAAAGCAGATGCGACAGCTAAAAATTAGTTTGCTCCACCGGGGTGTTCACTGACTAAGAGCAGATCTTCAGCATCCAGAATCAGATCCTGATTATGCAGACGCTGCTGATAACGCTGGAGCTGGGTTTCAACGCGCAGAATCTCTTGTTTGGTTTGTTCAAAAGCTTTAAGGGCTTCGGCTTCGCCATTGCTGGCGGATTCAGCTAACGCTGCACGCTGTTCAACCAGCTGACGCAGGCTGCGATCAGCGCGAATCAGCGCTTCTTGATCAGCGCCGCGCTGCCAGCGTTTACGGGCAGCTGCTAAATCCAGCAAAGTCAGCGCCCCTTCAGGCAGTTTTTGCGTGATTTTATCAGGCGCCATGCGCACCGCCAACTCAAGTGCGGCAGGGCTGATCTGGACCTGATGATGGGTTTCCAGGCGCTCTTGCCACTGTTTGAGAATATGGACACAAAAGGCCTGGGGCGGCTCTCCCACATCAAGTACCTGAAACAGATGGCGGATAATCGTCTGATCATCGAGAGTACGTAAAAAATGGGGCGTTGTGGTCGCGATACAGAAGGTATTTGAGTCTTCTAACAACGTGAGCAATTGCTGAGTAATAATAAACTCCAGCTCTTTTTTACGGGCTAAAAAGAGCTGGTGAATATTTTCAATCACCAGAATAATATCGCCGGACTGACGGATCTCAGACATAATCGCTGAGGTCACGTCATAAAGATGTTCATCAGTTGTTCCCGCTTCTGCAAGCATTTTATCAACATATAAAAATACCACTCGGCAATGGGCAAACTGCTGATAAATTCGGGTATCGAGAATGTACTGATTTAAAGCATGAATCAGAGCGGTTTTACCGACACCATGTTCACCGACCATCAGCACATTATGTTTGCGCTGCAGGCCCAAAAGCTGAATCAGGCGTTCAACCATCGGTTCCCATTCAACCACAGCAGGCATCTGGCCTTGTTCAAGGCGGGCGGTCAGATCCAGACTAAAGCGGTCTAAGCTGGCGGTGCGAATGGCCTGATTGCGTTTGGTATAGCGCAAGCGCAGCGTGTTCCAGCGCAGATGATTCAGGCGCAGGCCGCTGTCAATCAGCACTTTAATGCCAATCCCTTCGCCTTGTTCGACATAGCTTAATAAAAGTTGGTCTGCTTCGACCTGGTCAAAACCAAAGCGTGAGGTTTCAGCTTCTGCTTGTCGAAAAATACCCTGAACTTGTTCAGAGTAGGCAATTTCCATCGGGGCCCGGCGGCCAATCGGCTCTAGCTTAATAGCTGCGCGAAGTTTGTGCAGATCCAAACCTTTGCTTGTTAAGACTTCACAGGCTGCGTTATCCGGATCCCGTAACAAACCCAAAAATAGATGATCAGGCTGAACTAAGGGGCTAAAATTGCGGCGGGCTTCTTCCTGGGCGTACATCACGGCCCGCAGAGCCTGTTCAGAAAAATTCTCAAGCATCCTGGTCTCCAAATAGCTGACTGAGATATTCTGGATGGCCACCGCCGGTTAAAGCCCGGCGCAGCCTGCTGCAGGACTCACAGCGTCCGCAGTGATAAGTTCCGCTGGTATAACAAGACCAGAGTTTTTCAACCGGCACTTTTAAACGCACCGCTTCGCGTAGAATCTCGACTTTATTGAGATGCTGCACATATGATTTTGCTTTGGGCTGAGCCTGGGTTGAATAAGCCAGACTTTTGCTGACAGCCTCAGCAAACTGCGGTGTGTTGTCTGGAAAAGTTGCGGCTTCTTCGGCATTAAAGCCAGTCAGGATTTCTGTATAGCCTTCAGCATCAGCAAAGGCACCTGCAATGTTGATTAACAGGCCATTGCGGTTCGGCACCCAGACTTTAGCCGCACTGTTCAGGGTGATGCCGATGATACTATCCAGATCGGCAATCGCCACTTCAGGAAGCTCTTCTGTTGAATCTTTTGAAAGGGCGGTTTTGGTGATCGCCCCCAGCCAAGGCAGCTCAATGCGCTGTAAGGGAATCTGATAATGATCTGCCAGCTGCTGGGCCTGACGCCATTCAGCTTCTGCTGCGCGCTGGCCATAATCAAAACAAAGTCCCATTAAAACCGTCATGCCGGCTTCTTGCGCCAGCGCCAGGCTGACCGTGGAATCCAGGCCAGCAGATAAAAGTACAATTGCAGTAGTCATAATTTCACTTTAACCAAGCTGGCCTGTTTAAGGAAGAGGCTTAAAGATCGCGACGGTTGAGTACAAAGCCGGTGATCAGAATAAATAACACGCTATAAGCGGCGCTGACCCCCACAATTTTGAGATCATAATTTGCTGGCGGTCCGCCAAAGCTGGCCAATAAAGGATTGGGAATCACCGCGCCCAAAGCCTGCAGCGGTAAATAAGGCCCCAGGCCCCATTCACTAGGCAGAATCCGATAGCGCAAAATGGTTTCAAAGACTAAAGAATAGCCCAGGAAAATCACAATACTCATGCCTTGTTTGCGCACTAAGGTGCCGACAAGCAAAGCAAAGCTGAGATAACCCAACAGCTGTACAAAGTACAGGCCGATATATTCTGTCTTAACAAACATCTGAGCGGTGTTTTGGGTTTCAGACAAAAACATGCCGCAAAGCCATCCCAAGACGGAGACTAAGGCCGTTGAACCGATTGCAAACAGCAGCATCAGCATCACTTTGCCACCGAGATACTGCCAGCGGCTTAAGCCATCAATGACGTTCTGGCGCACGGTGCGGAACTGATACTCGTTGGTGACAACTAACAGCACAAAGAAATAAAGCAGGATATTAAACCAGCTCGCAATAAACGTCGTGTTATGCCAGACTTCGGGAAAATTATAAAAGTTAAAGTCAAGCTGCAGGCCTCTGACGTTAACACCCAGGCGATACAGCGAAATAAACAAACCCGGCATAAGCAGGGCATAGGCGAGAACTGCTGCCCAAAATGAGCGATAGGGGAGCAGCTTACGCAGCTCAATTTCAAGCAGTTTTAACATCTTCAGCCACCAGCTCCAAAAAGGTTTCTTCAAGGCCCTTACGCTGGACCTGCAAATGTGAGAGCACAATGCCCTGGTCAAGTAACATGCGATTAAGCGCTGCTGGATCAGGTGTGCCGCTAATCACTAACTCAAGCAAGGCGCCCTGGGTGCGAACGGTTTCAATCCCAGGACGGCCCGTTAGAGCCTGACGTAAGGCATTGAGGTTGTCACTGGCAACCAGAATCCGGTTTTCGGCCTGGAGCACTTGAGAAATATCACCTGAAGCCAGTAACTGACCGCGCTTCATAATCGCGACCTGGGTACAGATTTTTTCAACTTCATCAAGAATATGGCTGGCCAGAATAATGGTTTTGCCCTGCTGACCAGTCTGTTGAATAATCTGACGCACATCGGCAATTCCCTGAGGATCTAGGCCGTTGGTGGGTTCATCCAGTACCAGTACTTCTGGATCGGGTAGCAGTGCTGCGGCTAAAGCCAGACGCTGGCGCATGCCAAGTGAATAAGTGCGAAATGGCGTTTTGCGGCGCTCATAAAGGCCAACTTGTTTAAGCACTGCTTCAATCCGGCTGGTGCCACAGCCTTTAATGCTGGCGACAACCTGAAGGTTTTTTTCTGCCGATAAATAAGGATAAAAATTAGGGGTTTCTAACAATACCCCTATTCGGCGGCGCGCCAGATGACTTTCAGGTTGGCCAAACCATTGATAAGTGCCGGTGTCAGGGCGAATCACGCCAAGGATCATGCCCAGAGTTGTGGTTTTACCGCTGCCGTTCGGGCCAAGAATGCCGTAGATATTGCCGGGCTGTACAGTCAGGTCAAGGCTGTGAACAGCCTGAAGCTTGCCAAAACGCTTAGACAGAGATCGAATTTCAAGTGTACTCATGAGCAGCCATTATACAGGGTTGTGTTCAGCTTGGGGTGAGGGCTCTTATCTCAGTCAAGCCTCAGTCAAGTCTCAGTCTGGTTTTCGTCAGAGCTGAGCAGCACGAGTTACCAAAAAGATCACAAAAAATTCTGACTTTTTAGCTCAAACGGTTTACTTTGTCTGAGCACTTTGAGTAAATCATGAGTCTTGTGCTTGCATGTGCAGAACATGCCTAAGCTGTCGACTTGATTTTAGTTGCCTAGATGGCATTTTGAAGGAGTTCTATATGTCCGCCATGTCTGAAAAATTTCCGCAGTTGTTTTCTGGTCTTGCTGTTTTGTCTCTGTCGCTTGTGCTGTCTGCCTGGATTGGAGGGAATGCGATTCAGCGTATTAAGTCGGCTGATAACATGATTAGCGTGACGGGTTCAGCCCGCAAAGCAATCAAGTCTGATTATGGAGTCTGGAGTGCAACCGTCAGCGCTGAGCGCGCCAGCCAAAAAGAAGCTTATACTGCGCTGCAGGGTTATATCGCTAAAACCCGCCAATATCTGGTAACTGAAAAACAGGTGCCCGAAACGGCTTTAACTCTGGGTGAACTCAATACCATCAGCATTAATGAGCTGCTGCCTAACGGGAATCCCTCTGGTAAAATCCGTGCTTATCAGCTCAGCCAGAATATCGAAGTGCGCCTCAATGACCCTGAACGCATCAAGACACTGGCTCAGGATTCAACAGAACTTGTGGCACGGGATATTCCCTTTGAATCCAATCCACCTGAGTATCTTTATACTAAATTGGCAGACCTGCGCGTTGAGATGTTGGCTGAAGCTACCAAAGATGCCCGTGGTCGCGCAGAGCAAATTGTTAAAACGGCTGGCAGCAGTTTAGGCCCGGTGCGCAGTGTCTGGACGGGCGTTTTTCAAATTACCAAGCCTAACTCAACTGAAGTCAGCGGCGAAGGGATGTACGACACCAGCAGCATTGATAAAGACATTACTGCTGTGTTGACTATGAATTTTGCAGTGGATTAAGCTTTGGGCTGTGTCGGCCATGGGCTGTGGTGAAAAGAAGTCAGAGTCGTCAGAAAGCTGCTTTCTCTGCCCATAGCCCTCAGAGCTAACGCTACCCGACCTTTTACCAGAGTCTGTCTTCAGAGCGCAGGATTGAGTGATTGCTCATTCTGCGCTCTGCTACGGCAACATTACCTGCAATCGCACCACGGACGACGCCGTGAATGGCACAGGTGACAACCGCTGTGGTGGTTGGCAGGGTCATCATCGCCTGGCCAGCTCCTGTCAGAGCACCAATGGTGGCGCCCACAATCGTGCCAACCGCGCGGCTAGGCGCAATTGCGCCTGCTGTGACAGAGGCGCTGGCAGCGGCCATACTGCCGTTGATGCCACCGATTTTAAAACGCTTATTCAGAAACATTAGCGGGTCGTTCAGCACGGTCTGAATCAAGCTGCCGACCGGGGTATTGCCTGCGCGACGCAGAGCTTTACTCGCATATTGAGCCGCAAAGGTGTCGCTGATCCAATCGGGCAGCACGGGTTCAAGTGCAGGACCCTGGGCCGGTCTGACTGTAACCGGTAAATCGCTACCGGTGATGTCGCGTCGCAGAGAAGCGGCGTGAATCTGCATGAAACCCCTAACTCAACCAGCTTAATGCTGTCTTAATGATTTAATAATCATAGCCGCTGCTTTTTAAAACTTGCTTAATCTGGAGGATTAAGCTTTGGATGAAATAAGAGAACATAAACAGAAAGCAATCAGCCCCTCATTTGAGGGGCTGATTGCTTTAAACCGGCTGGTTTGATGGGTTTAGACGTCTTTGAGCAAGTCGTCGAGATCTTCACATTCTTTGAGCTGGTTGACGTCCAGCATAAAGGTTCCGGTTTCATCGAGGCCGTCTTCGAGATTGTCCTGAGCATCAGCGGCAGGCTTGGGGGCTTCCTTGACTTCAGGTTTTTTTTCGGCCCGCTTGAACAGTTTGTCGAGCATGATCATGCGCTCCTGGTAAATTCTTAATGATCGTCAGAATGATCTTACAGATTCTGGTATAGGGTCTGATTTCCCTATTGTAGCGAAAAATGCGTCAAGTTACTACTCTTGTGACTCTGCTGTGATAAAGCTGTTTTGACAAAATTAAACAGCCCGCAAGTCATTTTTACAGTTCGCTTGCGGGCTGTTACATCAGCTCAGCTGATGTATTAATTGCTTGTAGGTGGCTCGGATTTCATCGAATGATAAATTTCCGAGTTAACTGGATCAGAAGCACTGTTGCTCCACATTACGCTCATGCGGCCACGGCTATCTACAACAACCTGGGGTTCTTCAACCGGCACTTTATTGTCGGACGAAGGCAGATTGTCGTAACCAGGATAAGGCGTTGCTGTTGGAGAAGCTGATGCTGCCGGCGGAGCCGTTGCGGTTGGCAACGGAGTGGGCGTCGGGAAAGCAGAAGGCAAACTGGTATTACCATTGGTGCTAATGCCTTCGGGTTTGTCCCAACCAGCATTAGTACGGCGGCGATAACGAATCACAGGGGTACCATCAACCAGTGAAGATGCCCAGGCTGCGTTAACGTTGCCGACATGATCGAGTGCAATCGCAACATCACTCTGAACCGAGAGGGCTGTACCTGCAACGTCATGAACAAATTCAGCTTTAGACCAGCTGTTGTTCGAGCGGAACAGATACTGAATGCTGTTTTCAACACGCAGCATCAGATGCAGGCGGTTGAGGCGATCGAGTGAGGCGACCAGATTACGATTGCGGGGGCCACTGGCACTCTGGTTAAAGGGCACTTCTTCGACAGCACCAAATTGTTTGCCATCCCATTCGATGTACTGAACGCGGGAGCTGTCCTCAACTTGCCAAACGACGCGAATCCAGCCATCGGTGCCAATACTGACCTGAGGACGAACTGACTGAGTCGAATCCTGAGACAGACGAATCGGCTCCAGCCACTGACCATTCTGGAGCTGGCTGATATAAATCGCCTTAATGCCGTTATTGCTCTGGCTCCAGACAGCGTAAGTCTGACCGTTGATTGGGTTAATTGCAACATCAGGATGATCAGCTAAGACTTCACTCTGGGCATTGGTGGTTGAGATGACCAGCGGGGCGGACCATCTGACACCGTCAAAGCGGCTGTAAGCAATGCGGCGGCCACGGAAATCAGCGTTATTGCTGTTAGCAGACCAGACCACATGGGGCGTGCGATCTACACCGACAGCGACAGAAGGATTACGGGCGCCGCGGAATTTATTGTCACCCGGGGGTGAGATAAAGCGATTGTCCGTTGACCAGGTTTTGCCGTTCCAACG
>CAJYHH010000677.1 GCA_913773825.1 Candidatus Sericytochromatia bacterium
GGTTTTTGGGTCTTTAGCGGCTAGCCACTAGCAACACGCCACCAGCTATCTTGGCGGTGGACCCATATTACGCATGGCGTTTTTCATAGCCGCCATCTGGCCACGCAGCTTGCCCTTTTGGGGTTTACCACCAAACAGGCCTGCTCCGGAGAGCTTTTTAATCATTTTTTGCATTTCGCCAAACTGCTTAAGAATCTGCGAGACTTGCTGAACCGTATTGCCCGAGCCTTTGGCGATACGGCGACGGCGACTGGCATTAATAATCTCAGGCTTACGGCGTTCTTCGGGTGTCATTGACTGAATAATCGCCTCAATGACTTTCAACTGGCTTTCACCCATTGCAATCGCATCACGGTCAAGTTTGCCACCTAAACCAGGAATCATGCCGATAATCTGCTCAAGCGAACCCAAACGCTTCATCTGCCGCATCTGCTGTAAAAAATCGTCCAAAGTAAATGAGTTGGAGCGCAGCTTTTCTTCAAGCTGTTTGGCTTCTTCTTCGTTGACTATTTCCTGAGCTTTTTCAACCAGACTGACAACATCGCCCATACCGAGAATACGGCCAGCAATCCGTTCAGGGTGGAAGGCTTCAAGTGCATCCAGCTTTTCGCCAGCGCCAATCAGCTTAATCGGTTTACCCGTAACTTGTTTAACCGAAAGAGCTGCCCCACCGCGAGTATCACCGTCCATTTTGGTCATAATCACGCCAGAAATTTCCAGCGCTTCATTAAATGAATTGGCCATATTGACCGCATCCTGACCCACCATGGCGTCAACGACCAATAGAATTTCATTCGGCGGAACTTTGGCTTTAATCGATTTGAGCTCGTCCATCAGCACTTCATCAATGTGCAGACGACCCGCTGTATCAAGAATCACCGTGTCATAGCCTTTTTCTTTGGCTTCTTTAATCGCGCTCTGGGCAATATCTACTGGGTCTGCATCGGGCTTATAAAAGACCGGAATATTAATCTGCTTCCCCAAAACAATCAGCTGCTGAATCGCAGCTGGACGGTAGATATCTGCAGCAACCAACAGCGGACGACGCCCTTGTTTACGCAGATAAAGCCCAAGTTTGCCACATGTGGTGGTTTTACCTGCGCCCTGCAGACCACAGAGCATAATCACACCAGGAGAGCCCGTATATTTCAGTGGTTCATTTTGACCACCCAGCAGTTCTACCAATTCGTCATTGACGATTTTGATAAACACTTGACCGGGGCTGAGGCTTTTTAAGACTTCTGTACCCAGTGCTTTTTCTTTAATGCGGCCAATCAGGCCCTTAATCACAGAGAGGTTAACATCGGCCTCAAGCAGGGCGCGACGCACTTCGCGCAGGGCTTCGGAGATATTCTCCTCAGTGATTTTGCCCTGGCCCCAGATTTTATGAATGACGCTCTGGAAACGTTCGGAGAGATTGTCGAACATCGTTAGCTTTCCTGGCAGTGGCTGGCGACGCCAGCTGTGGTAAAACGGGATTGACACTGCGTGTCAGACCTCATAATAGCATATAGCCCCTTTGAATCAGAGCCAATAAGGCTCAGCAACAGGACAGCAGAGCTGATAAGAATCAGACTTTCAAAACTTTTGCTTTAGGCAAAAAATCGCCCAAGCAAGCGTAATCTGGCCTGTGTTAGAGTAAATGAGCC
>CAJYHH010000678.1 GCA_913773825.1 Candidatus Sericytochromatia bacterium
AGTCCGGTACGGCATAGCCCAGTTTGCGCACAAAGGGCAGCATAAAGCCGCCGACACAGGCATCGACATGAAACAGAATACCGCGGTCCTGAGCGATTTTAGCCATATCAGCAATCGGGTCAACCACGCCCTGAGGGTAAGAAGGGGCTGAACCCACACAGAGAATCGTGCTATCGTTGATGGCGCTGCGATAGGCGTCTAAATCAGCTCTGAAGTCGTCTTTAACCGGGGTGTGAACACATTTTAAGCCAAAATAATGGCAGGCCTTGTCAAAAGCCGGATGGGCGCTGACAGGCAGCACAATCTGCATGTCTTTTAAATTTGGGTTGCGGCTCAAAGCATATTCACGAGCCGTTTTAACCGCCATCAGAATACTTTCGGTGCCGCCGCTTGTCATATTGCCGACAACCTGTTGATCGCCATGCAGCAGTTCAGTAGCCATCGCTAAAACTTCAGTCTCAAATTTACGCAATGACGGAAACGCGCCAGGATTTAAACCGTTTTCGGACATAAACATACTGTGAGCTTCTTTTAAAAGTTCCAGCACTTCGTCACCGGCCGAAAACACCAAACTGAAGATCCGTCCGTCTTTCCAGTTCATGTCTTTTTGCTTAAGGGCCTTCATCTCACCAATCAGGTCCTGTTTGCTGCGGCCGCTTTGCGGAAAGTGGCGGTCGGTCATGGTCAATGCTCCTGTTAAAATGTCGTTTAGCCTCAATTGCCTGCAGGCATTTTAACAGGAGCCGGGGCTCATGTCCCTTCAGTTGGCAGCGGGATGGGAGTGGGGTCAAGACTTTCAGGCGGGGGCGTCATCATCTCGTCCATTGGCAGCGTGGGTGCTGTAGTAGGCGCATTGGTCGGAACCGGCGTTGGCAAGGGCGTGCGCGTAGGCACAGGGGTTGGAACAGCCGTAGGAATCGGTGTAGCGGTTGGGAAAGGCGTGGGCTCAAGCGTCGGCTCTGGGGTCGGTGAGGGCACTGGGGTTGGGCTAGGCACAAGGCTTGCGGACACTTCCGGGCTGGGCTCATCGCTAGGACTTTCGCTCGGCTGTGGGCTTTCAGGCAAATCACTGCCAAAAATTAAACTGCTGGGATCATCGCTGGGGCGCGTCTGCACATTGGGTTTCAGCACAGATGTCACAATAAAAAACGACGCCACACATAAGACCAGTGCGGTGACGCCCAAAATCACTAATAATTTACGATTGGGCAGTTCTTCTTCAAGCTCTTCGTCTAATAAACGCTCAGCGCTAATCCGCGCCAGTTCGGGGGCATGTTCATTGATCAGGGCACGGGTGCGCTCATCGCTAATGCCTTTGACCCGCGCGGCAGCATAAATTTCATGCTCAGAGTCTTCGCTAAAATTGCCTGAATGCACTTTAGGTAAAATCACCATCTGCAGCAAATCAGATTCAGCTGACGCTTTATTGGCTTTGCGACGAGGCTGGGTTTGCGGTAGCGGCGTCAGTTCAGGGGCTTTTTTAACCGGTGGCAGCGCTTGGCGCCAAAGTATTAAAGCCTCTTCGATGTCAGTGGGCATATACCCGGCTTCAAGCAAATAATCCTGAGCCCGGCGACTTAAAGCGGTTTCATCCCCCATTTCAAGGCTGCGCTGACGCACATAGCCACTGGCCACAACCTGGGCCAACAACCGAATATCCTGGGCCGGAGCATGAGCACCGAGTTTGTCAAAGAGCAGATTGCGAAAGCGCAGCTCGTCTTTTTGCAAAATGTCCCGATGCTGGGTCATGAGTTCTTGAAGATAGGGCAGATAATGATCTTGCATAAATTTCAACTATTCCCGTTTATATGTAACGCGGCCTTTTTGGCTGCAGACCCATTGATCCCCCTGCAGACTAAACAGCGCGGGCTCCAGGGCAACAGGTTTAAAGGCATGTGTTGGCATGGCTTCAGGACTGTCAAACAGTTCACTAAGCCCCATTTCTTTATACAGTTTGTCTTGATAACGCATCTGGGGATTGGGCAAAACCTGAATCTCAGTTTGCTGTCCGGCGTTTTTCCAGGCGACCGCAACAAAGCCTGTTGGCCGAATTTCAAAGCGTGCAGATTGGCCGCGAATATATTCAGCGCGATTGGCCAGACCCAATTTAACAAACTCACTAAAGCGCTGATACTTGCTCATAAATTCAGCACTGGGCAGCTCTAAATAATCAATTAAAAAGCGGCTTTCAGCGGCAGCCTCAGGCAAGTCAGCTTCAGTTTCTTCTGCGGGTAAATCAGGCAAAGCCCCAAATTCAGCTGCTGATTGAGTCAGTGAATGAGATTTTGGCTGATGGGCATCAGCTAAAATCTGCTCAAACAAGGATTCCATCACGTCCAAAATCTGGTGGTTTTGTTTAGCACGATAAAGCTTGTCGCGTGAGGGCTGAAAGTTCTCTAACATGTCTCGATCAGCGTCAGGCCCTAAAGCCAGCGCATAACGGGGATAACCGGCCTGCTGGCACAGTCTGACCACTTGCTGCAAACTTGCCTGATAGTCATCGGTTGGCATACCGTCACTGGCCAGCACTATCACAGCCTGTTGATCTAAAACGTTTAGTTCTTCAAGCCGGCTTAAGGCCAGATGTAAGGCTTTACCCATTTCGGTCACACCTCCCGCTGGTAACGGGTTCCAACTTACCATTGCCATTGGTGTGCCGCGATAATGCCAAACTGCGTTATCGCTATAGGTCGCCAGACTCAGATGGAATCTCACTTGGCTGGGGTCAAGCAGAGCCGGGCGGCTGAGACAGCGTTCAAAGGCCTGGTTAACCTGCAGCATGGCCTGGTCAATATGCATCGAGCCAGAGGCATCCTGCAGCCAGATGATTTCGTAGTGTGGGGCGAGAGCATTCTCAGCCATGTCGGGTCTCCATTTCCTGATACAGGCCCTTAAGGGCTTGAATAAACAATACCTGTTCGTCGCGAATTTGTTCCAGAGCTTTGGGATCATGCTGACTGGCGATTTGCAGCCTCGATAGCCGTTTTTGCAGCTGGAGGCGAACTTTTTCGAGTACGCGCACACGCTCTCGGGTATCCAGCGCAGCAGGGGGGTAAAAGCTTTTTAGCCAGTCTTGATACCCGTCAAAACAGCGTTCAGCTTCAGTCAGAGTCAATCGATTGGGATTTAAGTGAAGTAAGTCTTCACGTTCAATCAGACTCAGTGCGGTGCCAGCCTGTTCAGACCCTTGAGACTGAGCGCTCAGATAAAACGCTTCGCCCGCGATAAAACGGGGCTGCAGACGTATGCCTTCAAAGTTGAGTAAACCTCGCTCCTGAATCATACCTTGAACCACTTCGGGTTTGGAGCGTTGGCGATTTGAGCTGGCATAAAGCTGTAAAGCCGACTGACTGGTTTGAATCACAGAGGCTCCAAACAGTAAAAAGGCCTGGCGAAAGAGCTGAAAATAAGGGTTCCCCTCAGCTGAACCTGCGCGCTGAAACCACTGAAACAGCTTGGCGCCGTTGCCTGCAACATAAAACATTGGCAATTGATCCCGACAGTCGTATTGGCCAGCTTGCTGCAGACTCGCCACAATCTGGCCGACATGATAAAACAGCCCGGCAACACCCAGACTTAAATGGGTCAAAAAATTCAGCATCACCGGCATCCCATGAACAAACGGAATCTGGCGAAAAAAGTCTTCTTCAAACTCATGCACCAGCGCATCTACTGTTGCAATCAGCTGCGGCGAATCCAGACTGAGCTGGCGCGTTTCTGTCTGCAGATTCTCAACAATGCTTGGGCTTAAGCCCAGCAGCGGCAAAACCTCTAAATGAGCCAGCAGTGAGCGCATAAATAAATCGCGGCCGGCAAATTTAATTGAAGTGGTAAAGCGCAGCTCATTGCGTCGGCCTTCGATCAGGGTAATATCAGTGGTGCCGCCCCCAATATCCAGAATCACCACCCCCTGATGAAAACGAGCGGGCGGAATATCGGGTTGTCCCTGGGCAAAATAATAAGCAGCAGCCACCCCTTCAGACTGAAAATCAGCCTGAATCTCAATGGCATCAGAAAACTGCTGATTAAGATTCTGAAGCGCACGTAAAACAGCGCGTTCAAAGGCTTTTAGATCAAAGGCTGAAAATGCCAGAGGGTAAGAAAAATGATAATGAATCTGGCTGGCTCCGCGACTGATCGCTGCTAAGGCCGTTTGCATACAGAGCTGTTCCAGATAAGCGACCATATACAGGCGCTTTTCTTGCAGACCCCATTTAAGATCGGTTTTAACTCGTGAATCCGCTTCAAAGGTGTGAATTGTCTCAACAAAATAAATATGCCCATCATGCAAGGGCTGAATCGTGCCGGCTGCAGGGCTCTGTAAGTCTGTGGGAGCCTGATGCAGCTTAAATAAAGTCAAAAAAGGAAAAAGCACCGTATCAGGGGCTAAAAAATCTTCGTAAAGTCTCGACTCGATTAAGCTGGCGGTCACCGCAAATAACCAGCGGCCCTCAAGTGTCAAAGGCTCGAGTTGCCCCTGAATCGACATCAGGGCCTGTGTATTAGTGGTGCCCAAATCTATCGCCAGCTCAGCTTTGCGCCGTCCCTCAGCAATTTCAGCGGGGGTTTCAAGC
Organism: Candidatus Sericytochromatia bacterium; assembly: GCA_913773825.1. Lineage (GTDB taxonomy): Bacteria > Cyanobacteriota > Sericytochromatia > UBA7694 > UBA7694 > CAJYHH01. Next base: position 4,575 of record CAJYHH010000678.1, read on the forward strand.
AGGATCATGCCCAAAAGCTGCGGTTCAGGCTCAACAGACTCGCAGGCAAAAGCCTCTGGAAAACGCTCTGACGTGATGATTTCCATATCAACTGCCTGGGCCTGATTAAGATGCTGATTAAGCCCCTGAGCCTGGATTTTTTGACGCTCAAAGCTATAAGCCGTGCCGTTGATCAGCTGTGAGCCCTGCAGCAAGCGCAATCTAAAAGCATCAGCCTGTTGGCCATAGGTGCTGGTATAGCTGGTATAACGTTTAATCAGCGGGCTTTTGAGCGCCGGCCAGACCCGACAAATCGGAATATGCTGCAGCAAGCGGGCAACATCCAGCTGATAGCGTTTACTTAAATAAACTTCACCCCCGCTTAAATTCAGCCTGAGCTGGACGTCTACTTCGTGTTCACTTAAATATTCAAAGCTTAGGGCATGAGCTAAATCTTCAGGGCTGAGATAATCGAGCAAAATCGGCTGTAAAGGCAATAAGGGCAAGACCTGATTATGATCCAGCTGAAGGTTATAAAAACCCAAAATATCCTGGCGGCAGCCCGGCAAACTGTCATAACCCGGAATCACATAGAGCTGATCTAAAAACAGTTTGTCAGCTGATAACCAGGTACTCTGCTGTAAATAAGTCCCGCCCAGCCAATTGGGATCTGGCTCAGGCTGTTCAGTCTGCATGGCTAGCAGATCACGCAGGTTCATTCCAGCTAAAACCCGCCGATTAGCCCAGTCAGACTGTTGCAGCAGTTCCGGGCTCAGAATTAAGAGCTGACGTAAAGGCTGGAATCCGTCAGAAGGGATCAGCCTCAGCGGACTTTCAGCTTCCGTTATTTTTGCAAGATAAGGCAGCTTGCCCAAACTGCGATGTAAGGGCTGAAAATGAAAACGAGGATGGCCCAGTTCGTCCAGCAAAAAAGCGGCGGGGCGAAAATCCGGAACCCGCTGACAGAGAGCCTGAAGCCAGCTTCCGCTTAATAAACTTGCTGATTGACGGGAATCAGGTGCATTGAGCTCAGCTCCTTCAATCAGCAGATCAATTAAGCCCCAAATATACGCT